>CAYQUB010000095.1:0-5764 GCA_964420625.1 uncultured Bacteroidales bacterium
CAATTTCGGTGCGACCAAGTAGCTGATGCCGACAACGGTCAGGATAGATAACACCAGGATGAACAGAACCAGGAACAGCGTGTAGCGGGCCTGAATGGTGCGCAGTGATGGCATGTTGGTGTGTTCCTTGCGCGAGGGCGACGTTCAGAGCCAGCATCGAATTCTTTGAAAAAGCCAAAGCGATCCTCAAATATCCCGGGGACATCGAATTCAAACAAGAGGGATATCTGATCGTGGCGGTCAATGACGAGGAAGACCGTCAGTTTACCGAGAATGTGAAATTGCAAAACCGTCTGGGGATCCCCTCCCGGAAAGTCACCCGGGCCGAAGCCAAGCTAATTGTTCCGCATCTTAATACGGATGCGATCAAGAGCGCCACTTTCTGTCCGACCGACGGCCACCTAAATCCTTTCAGGATGAACGATGCTTTTTATCAAGCCGCGAAAAGCCTTGGCGTTCAGTTCTTGTTTCATGAAGAAGTTAAGGAGATTGTGGTCAATGATCATCAAATCGAACGGGTCGTCACCGATAAAAGAACGATCGAAACCCAAAACGTCATCAATGCGGCCGGAGGTTTTTCGAAAGAAGTCGGACTGATGGCCGGAATTGACATCCCGGTCTACCCGGAGAACCATGAAATCCTGGTTACCGAACCTATTGAAAAGATCCAGGGGCCGATGGTCATGTCCTTTGCCAAGAATCTTTACTGTCAACAAGTTCCGAACGGGAACTTCCTGATGGGGCGAAGCAATCCCGATGCCGTTCCCAGCCATTCGATCGAAAGTTCCTGGAAATTTTTGGATGAAATGGCCAAAACGGTCACGGAGTTTCTGCCGGTGATTGCCAAACTGCGGATCTTACGCCAGTGGGCCGGATCTTACAATATGTCGCCGGACCGCCAACCGATCATCGGGGATGTCAAAGAACTGCCGGGATTTTACCTGGCTTGCGGCTTTTCCGGGCACGGGTTCATGTTTTCGCCGATGACGGGGTTGCTGCTTTCGGAAATCATCCTTGGCCAAAAGCCGACCATTGACATCGCTGATCTGAATATTTCCCGTTTCAAAGAAGCGAAAACGATCGCTTACGAAAAATCTGTAGTATAGAAGGAGAAAAACTGTATGGCAATGTATGAATTCAAGACCGAACCGTTGACCGATTTCACGAATTCGGCCAACCAGGAGAAATACCTTGAGGCTTTGAAAAAAGTCAAAAAGGATCTGGGAAAAGTTTACCCGCTGATCATCGGCGGAAAACGGATCAAGTCGGATCGAACTTTGGATTCCATGAATCCCGCCGATCATCAGGAACGGATCGGCATCATCTATCAAGCTTCGATCAAAGAAGCTCAGTTGGCCATGGATACGGCCTTGGAAACTTTTAAGAGCTGGAGCAAAGTCGATCCTTCCATTCGGGCCGATGTCCTTTTCAAAACCGCGGCCATTTTGCGCCGAAAAAAATTCGAATTCAGCGCTTTGATGACCAAAGAAGCCGGGAAACCATGGGCCGAAGCGGATGCGGATACCGCTGAAGCCATCGATTTTCTGGAGTATTACGGACGTCAGATTCTGGAATTGGAACATATTGATGACAAAGTCAAAAGCCACCCTTTGATCGAACGAAACGTTTATCGCTACATTCCTCTGGGAGTGGGAGCCGTCATCACGCCATGGAATTTTCCGCTGGCGATCCTGTCCGGAATGACCTCCGCGGCCGTTGTTTCCGGAAACACCGTGCTTTTGAAACCGGCATCTACTACTCAAGTCATCGCGTTCAAGTTTGTTGAGGCATTGGAAGAAGCCGGACTTCCGGCCGGAGTCGTCAACTTCATTCCCGGACGGGGTTCGGAAACCGGCGAATTCATCGTCAATCATCCGAAAACCCGGTTTATTTCCTTCACGGGTTCAAAAGAAGTCGGAGCATCCATCTATGAGAAAGCTGCCAAAGTCCAAAAAGGCCAGGTTTGGCTGAAACGCGTCATCGCCGAAATGGGCGGAAAAGACGCCATCATCGTTGACGACAAAGTCGATACGAATTTTGCGGCTGACGAGATCATCAAATCCGCCTTCGGTTTCAGCGGCCAAAAGTGCAGTGCCTGCTCGCGGGCCATCATCCATCAAAAGGTTTATGAAGAGATGGTTGAGTTATTGGTGCAGAAGACCCTAAACTTAAAAGTCGGAGATCCCGCGGATTTCGGAAATAACGTTGGTCCGGTCATTGACGAACAAGCCTTCCTGCGCTTGAATGCTTACATTGAGATCGGAAGAACCGAGGGGAAAATCGTCGCGGGCGGAAAAACCAACCGCTCCGTCGGCTGGTTTGTTGAACCGACGGTGGTCATTGACGCCGATCCGCGATCCCGGATCATGCAAGAAGAGATCTTCGGACCTTTCCTGTCCGTATGCAAAGTTAAAGATTTCCAAGCGGCCATGGAAGTTGCCAACAATACCGAATACGGGCTGACCGGATCGCTAATTTCCCAAAACCGCGAACACTTGGAGATCGCCAAAGCGGATTTCCAGGTCGGCAATTTGTATTTGAATCGCAAATGCACCGGGGCTTATGTCGGTTACCAGCCGTTTGGCGGGTTCAACCTAAGCGGAACCGATTCCAAAGCCGGCGGACCGGATTATTTGGTTTTGCACATGCAAGGCAAATCTATTTGTGAACAGCTGTAAATAGGTATATAATATACCAAGAAGCGAGATGAATTTCTTGCCTGAGGGGAAACATGTATACAGTCAAGCTTAAGAAAAACGAAGAAAAAAGAATCATGGACGGACATCCCTGGATCTATGCCAACGAAGTTTTGAAAATCGAGGGAAAAGATGTTCAGGGCAGCATCGCCCGAGTCGAGTCGTTTGAGGGAAAATTCATCGGTTACGGAATGATCAATCATCATTCCAAGATAATCGTCCGGATGATCTCCCGCGATGAAACCCCGGTTGACCGGGAATTCTTTTTCCAGCGCATCAAAGCCGCCAATGACTACCGGGTCAATCTGGGTTACGCGGATAATTACCGGGTCATCTTTGGGGAATCTGATTTTCTGCCCGGATTGATCGTGGACAAATACGGCGATTATTTATCGACGCAGTTTCTGGCTTTGGGAATGGAGAGTCGAAAAGACATGATCGTGGAGATCCTCGTCGAGATATTCTCTCCCAAAGGCATTTATGAACGCGATGATGTCTCGGTTCGGGAAAAAGAAGGCCTCCCTGAATTCAAAGGAACCATTTACGGATCGGTTCCGGAAACGGTCGAAATTGAAGAAAACGGGCTCAGAATGCTGGTTGATTTGGAACACGGACAAAAAACCGGATACTTTCTTGATCAAAAAGAAAACCGCGATAATCTAAAATTCTACGTCAAAGGCAAAGACGTCCTGGATTGTTTTTGCAACGTTGGCGGCTTTTCCCTTTGCGCAGCCAAATACGGAGCCAAATCGGTGGTGGCGGTCGACATCAGCGAATCCGCGATCGAAATGGTAAAAAAACACGCAGAAATAAATGGCTTTTCCAACATCTCCACGCTCAAAGCCGATGTGTTTGAACAACTGCGGCTTTTTAGGTCCGAAAACCGGAAGTTCGACGTCATTGTCTTGGACCCGCCGGCCTTTACCAAAAGCGCGGACACAGTCAAAGAGGGATACCGCGGATATGTTGACATCAATACTCAAGCTTTGAAGATCCTTAACCATGGCGGATTTTTGGTTACTTGCAGCTGCTCGCAGCACCTGACCATGGAGTTGTTTTTGAACATGATCAAGGAAAGCGTCCAGAATGCAAAAGTTGAGGCCAAGATCGTTGAATTGCGCCTTCAGGGCAAGGATCATGCCACTTTGATCGGGGCCGACGAAAGCCTGTACCTGAAAGTTGCGGTCATATACATTTCCTAAAAACCAAAAGGGGATCTCCCCCTTTTTTACGTTTTTTTCAATGCAAAAAAAAAGCATTTTAATCTTTATTTCTATTTCTCTAAGTGTTATAATATTATGTAAGCGTTTTTAGCCGGATCTAAAAACCAAAAGGAAAAGGAGAATGACATGGACAAATTCGATTACATGCAACGTTATGGTTATGAACAACTGATTTACTTTTATGACAAGAGCTCGGGGCTCAAAGGAATTACCTGCATTCACGACACAACTCTAGGACCAGCATTAGGCGGAACCCGCATATGGAATTACCAGAACGAAGAAGAGGCCACTTTAGACGCTCTTCGTTTAGCCAGAGGAATGACATATAAAAACGCCGCGGCTGGTCTTAATTTAGGTGGAGGCAAGACCGTTTTGATCGGCGATGCCGACACTTGCAAGAGCGAAGCTTACTTTAGAGCTTTGGGACGTTATGTTCAAAGTCTGAACGGCCGCTACATCACCGCCGAAGACGTCAACACCAACACCAAAGACATGGAATACATCGGCATGGAAACTGACTACGTCGTCGGCCTGGAAGGGAAATCGGGAAATCCTTCTCCGATCACCGCTTTGGGTGCTTTCCACGGGATCCGCGCGGCCGTAAAATACCAATACGGAAGCGATGACATTTCCAAATACAGTTTCGCCGTCATGGGCGCCGGTCAGACCGGATATTATCTGATCAATTATTTGTTAGAAGCCAAAGCCAAAAAGATTTATTTCTCGGAGATCAACCCGCGCCACATCGAAAGAATGCACCGCGAACATCCGGAAGTGGAATTTGTGAAACCGGAAGCCGTATTCGGATTGAACGTCGATGTTTTCAGCCCTTGCGCTCTGGGAGCGATCCTGAATGACAATTCGATTCCTCAAATCAAAGCCAAAGTCGTCGCGGGAACTACGAACAACGCTTTGGCTGATGAAGATAAACACGGCCGGATGATCAAAGACGCGGGCATCCTTTATGCTCCGGACTTTGTCATCAACGCCGGCGGCGTCATCAATGTTTACCACGAATTATTGGGATATAATCGCGAGACCGTGATCAAACAAGTGGAAAAGATTTATGACCGCCTGTTGGAAATTTTTGCGATTGCGGATAAAGAGAACGTTTCGACGCAAAAAGCCGCTACCATTTACGCCGAAAAACGCATCAATATCATGCGTTCCGTTCAAAGCAATTTTATTCCGCGATAACAAACCAATGAGGATGATATGAAACGAATCACGTTCGTCGCCGGACACTACGGCAGCGGAAAATCCGAGTTTTCCGTCAACCTGGCCATTCAGAAAAAAGTGTCAATGCTGATCGATCTGGATATCGTCAATCCGTACTTTCGTTCAAGGGAGCTCGAAACTCTCTTGAACGAAAATAATGTAAAGATGATCTCGTCACCGCTGGAAAAAGCCTTGGGAAGCGATCTCCCGTTTATCTCCAGTCAGGTCTTTCAGCCCTTCCTTGATCCCGCCCAAACCGCGATCCTGGATTTGGGAGGAGACGGTGTCGGTGCCAGACTGATGCGGCAGTTTTTCGATTACATCCGGATTGAAGAAACCGATTTGCTGCTTTGCATCAACGTTTTTCGCGAAGAGACCGAAAACGCTGAAAAAATCATCGCCATGATCAGACAAATCGAGAGTTCCAGCGGTTTAAAAATAACCGGGTTGATCAATAACAGCAACTTCATTCGGGAAACGACGATCAAAGATGTCCTTACAGGGCAATCGATCATCAGGGAAGTTGCGAAAAGCCAAAATTTACCGATCGTTTATACCGGAGTTAACGAAAAACTGAATCACTCCGGGGAAAAACTGGACGGCGAATTGATCTTAATGAAATTATAT
>CAYQUB010000096.1:0-5748 GCA_964420625.1 uncultured Bacteroidales bacterium
GATTTCCAAGCCAAAATGGCGGCATTGGTGACCGTAAACGGCGGCGAAAATTTTGCTTTGATGAGCAGATTCATGCTTTACGGATATGCGAACCTGACCGTTGAGGAACAAATCATCATTGACGGATTGGACTTCGCGGGCGTTCCGATTCCGGATGTCACCGTCTATGTGGGGCTGGTGGACAAGACCGTTCCGGATCTGGAACAAAACATATCGGATGATCTGTATGCGGAGCTGGGAGATCTGACCGATGCGGCCATTACCCTTAACATTGAGGAAGATTTCATCAACCAGATCCTTTGGGCCAATGGCCTGGTCGGGTTGGGATACAATACTTTTTATGAAGACGAAGGCGTGAACAAAGTCGTTTACGCCGGCGTCGAAGCCATTTGGATCGACGTGGTGGACAACGAACTCGGGTTCAAATTAGTCTTTAATCTGAACGGAAGACGGATCTGTCTATTTACCAACTTTATCGACCAATCGACAGCAAACGCGAAAATTGAGGCCAATTTTGACGAATTGCGCATGGGTACGATAGTTTTCTCGGATTCCATGAAAGCCTCCATCCTGACGCTTCTCGGCGACAGTTTGGGCGGCACGGATATGACCGTCATTACCGTCGCGGACAACAAAATAACCATTGACAGCAATACTTTCCTGGAAGAATTCAATGACAACAGCATGCTGGGCAATTTGCTCGGGATCATCAAAAACGAAGACATGCTCGGTTTGGAACTGACCGGAGCGGACATGGATGCCAACGGCGCCATTTCCTTCGAAATCGATCTGACCAAGATCAAATCCGAAGAGGATGTCACCGCTGCCTTGCTGGATACGGCGACCCCGTTCAATGTCACGACTTTCATCGAAAACAAAACGCAAACTTTCATCATCAGCGGTTTGACCGGCGGCGAAAACACTCTGACTTTCTCCAATTCCGATTTTAACCGGCTGCTGTATCAGGAAACCGACGGTTATGACGGTTTCTCCAATGTGACCACCCTTCCGGACGGAGTCACGACTTTCACTTATGAAGTGACCGGGATCTTCCTGGAATTCGGGACCGCAACCACGATCATTAAGTTTGTTGTTGAAATAAACGGTTTGCAAACCGTGATCATCATCGAGACGGCCGTGGTGACCACCCCGGCGGAAGACCAAATCACTTTGGTCATGGGCGACAACATCACGTTGGGAACCGTATCGACGCCGAATGATTTCTTGTTAGACCTGCTGGGAGCCAATATCTCCAATCTGGGGATCATGACTTACGAAGCTGCAACCAAGAGTCTCATCATCGAAAAAGAAGTCTTCCAAGAATTCATGACCATCGGCGGACCGGCGACTCCGCTCAACGTAGACAAGATCCGAATTGTTGACGGGGCTTTGAAAGTCATCGTTACCTTCACCGATCCGGCTTTGGGAACTTTGATCGATACCGTTACCGATGCCATTGAGGGAGCGCTCGGCGATGATTTCTTGAATGAAACCGGATTTGACGTCACCGATCCGGATCAGCAGGCCGCGGTCGATGCCTTAAGCGACACGCTCACCGACATCCAAACCGTTCTGAATGACCCGGAACAGACCTTGACCGAGGAAGATACCCAGGCTTTGGTTGACGCCATCAACCAGTTGGATGAAGCCAACCAGCAGGAATTCTTGGATCAATTGGAAACGCAAGCCAGTTCCGCGGAGCTCGCGGCTTTGTATGACGCATTATTTGGAAACTAAAAAAGGGAGAAGAATCATGGAAAACAAAATTTTAGTGGAAACATCCGCCCGGCATGTGCATGTCACCGATGCGGATTTGGAGATCTTATTCGGACCGGGAGCCAAACTGACCCCGAAAAAACCGCTCTCGCAGCCGGGACAATACGCCGCCGAGGAAAGAGTGGCCGTGATAGGCCCGAAGAAAAGCATCGAAAACGTTTCGATCCTCGGACCCACCCGCAAGCAAACGCAAATTGAAGTATCAGCGACCGATGCCCGCAGTTTGGGGATCGAGACTTTCATCCGGGAATCCGGAAAAGTCGAAGGGACTCCGGGCTGCACGCTGATCGGACCAAAGGGTCAGATCACTGTGAAAGAAGGCGTCATCGTGGCGAAACGGCACATTCATCTGAATTTGGAAGAAGCGAAAGCTTTCGGACTTGTAGACAAACAAGTCGTCAAAGTCGAGATCGCGAACGATTGTAGATCTTTGATCTTCGGGGATGTCGTCGTGCGAGTTCGCGGAGATTTTTCGGCGGCCATGCACATTGATACCGATGAATCCAATGCGGCCATGTGCGGATCGAAGGTATTCGGAACCATCATCAAATAAAACCGAAAGGCACATAATCGTGCCTTTTTTCTTTGTGGCTTGAATTGGTTTTTGGGAAAGAGTATAATGATTACATAAAGGTACATTATGGAAACAAAAAGCATTATCGAAACCGCCGAGGCCCTTTTGCATTCGTCCAAGATGACCGCTTATTTTGCTCCGGGCCGCGTCAACCTGATCGGCGAACACCTTGATTACAACGGAGGGTTGGTTTTGCCATGTCCTCTGGACCTTGGGATCATTGGCGTTGCGGCTTCCCGGACGGACGGGATGGTCCGCAGCTATTCCAAGAACTATCCGGAAAAAGGGATCATTGAATTTCCGGTGCAAAACCTGGTTTTCGATCCGGAACACGGATGGGCCAATTACGTCAAAGGGATGCTTTTGGAAACGAAGGCCACCCAGGGCCTGGATCTGTACGTTTCCTCCGATCTGCCGGTCGGAGCCGGACTTTCCTCGAGCGCCGCATTGGAGATCCTGGTCGGGATCATTGTCAATGATTTAGAAAACCAAAAACTGGAGCGGATCGATCTCGTAAAGATGGCCCAGAAAGCCGAAAACCGGTTTATTGGCGTTCAGTGCGGCATCATGGACCAATTCGTCATCGGTTTGGCTGAACCAAAGTCCGCGATGCTTCTGGATACCAAGACCTTGCAATACCAAAACGTGAAGATCGATTTCGGAGATTATTCCCTGATCATCGGAAATACCAATAAAGTTCGGGCTCTTTCCGATTCCAAATACAATCAGCGCCGGAAAGAGTGCGAAATTGGACTTAAGAACCTTAAAAAGGAACTGAACATCACCGATTTGTGTGAGATCGACGAAACGACCTTGCTTCGCCATCGCAAGCTGATCGCGGATGAAGCCGTGTTTCGGCGAGTGCGCCACGTGGTGACCGAAAACGAACGGGTCAAGAAAGCTTTTCAGGCCCTGAAAAAAGGCGACCTTTTGAGTTTTGGATCCTTGCTCTATGCCTCCCATCATTCTTTGAAAGAAGATTATGAAGTGACGGGACCGGAACTTGATGCCTTGGTGACTTCCTTTAAGAACCACGGGGCCATCGGCGCCAGAATGACCGGGGCCGGGTTCGGGGGCTGCATAATCGCCTTGGTAAAAACTACGGAAGCGGACTTGGTTCTTCCGATCATCGCAAAAGAATATAAAAGAAATTTGGAAATAAATCCGGATTTTTATTTCGTGAAAATCGGGAAAGGGGCCGAAAAATATGGATATTAATTTAAACATCAACGAACTGCTGCAATACGGGCTAAATAGCAAGATCATGAACCAAGCGGATTACACGTACAATGCCAATGTGTTGATCGCGATGTTCAACCGTCATAAATTCGAACCAGTGGACACCGAGGAACGGCCCCTGGAAGCAATTTTGGATGACATGGCGACCTTTGCTTACCACGCTCACCTCATTTCCTCAAACGATGTGGTGATCATGGACAATTTCAAAGCCGCTGTCATGGACGTGTTGATAGACAAACCGCAATCGGTCATCAATAAATTCCAGGCTTTGCTAGCCAAGGATGCCGTTTCGGCGACGGATTACCTCTATGATCTTTCCAAAAATAGCAATTACATCCAAACCCAAAGGATCGCGCAAAACGTCAGCTGGAAACAATTCGTGGATTACGGCGAATTGGAAATGACGATCAATCTTTCCAAACCGGAAAAAGACCCGAAGCTGATTGCCATGCAACAGGGCATAAAGTCCAAAACCTACCCGAAATGCCAACTGTGCGTCGAAAACGAAGGCTACCGCGGAACCGGAGTTTATGATGCGCGAAGCAACATGCGGATCATCCCGATTACTTTAAACAAGGAACCTTGGTTTTTCCAATATTCTCCGTATTCCTATTTCAACGAGCATTCCATCGTTTTGCATCAGGAACACAAACCGATGATCATCGATCGGACGACGTTCGTAAAACTTTTGGATTTTTTGGATCTGTTCCCGACTTATTTCGTCGGTTCCAACGCCGGCTTGCCGATCGTGGGAGGATCGATCCTGGATCATGAACATTTCCAATCCGGAAAACATCATTTTCCGATTGAAAAAGCCAAAGAAAAACTGGTTGGCAAAAAAGAAGAAGTGTCGGTTTATCAATTGGTTTGGCCGCTTTCCACAATCCGCCTGCGCAGCGCCAACAAAGCTCAGATCATTGATTTGGCTAACAAAATTCTTCTGAACTGGCAAGATTATGAGAACAAGGAACTAAGCCTCTGCAATTCCAACGGCGAACCTCATCATACCATTACCCCGATATCAAGGAAGGAAGGCAAAGATTACGTGTTTGACGTGATCCTGCGCTCAAACTTCACCAATGAGGAATATCCGGGCGGGGTTTTCCATCCGCATGCGGATTGCCACCATGTAAAGAAGGAAAACATCGGCCTGATTGAAGCCATGGGCATGGGAATATTGCCTCCGCGCCTGAAAACCGAATTCAACCTAATTACGAAAGTCTTGCTTGGAAACGAAGAATTGCTCAAAGACCTGCGTTTGGCCAAACATTTAAGTTGGATCGCGGAACTTAAATCAAAATTCCAAGCGGGCGAAGACCCGATGGAATTCGTTCAAACCGAAGCGGGTTTGGTTTTCTCCAAAGCGCTGAAAGACGCGGGTGTCTTCAAAATGGATCAAGCCGGTCAAAAGGCTTTCTTGGACTTTATCAAGAAATCAACCATGTAAATCGAAGTGTCGCGAGAGCGGCACTTTTTTGGAAAAAACGATTAAAAAAATTGACTTATCACTGAAAATGTGTATAATATAAGAAGTCAATTTTATGCACCCTTAGCTCAGCTGGTAGAGCAATTGACTCTTAATCAATGGGTCTGGGGTTCGAGTCCCCAAGGGTGTACCATTTTGAAAACACGGTCGTTGCTTCAAGGCAACGGCTTTTTTAAATTCCAAGAAGTTATTGAAGGCCTTTCTCCAAAAAGAAACCGTTGCGATGCTTTCCCAATGGTAGTAGAATGTCCCTGAAGAGGTGAATATCGTGGGAAAAAGCGAACTGCTTCAACGGGCTAAGGAATTACAGCTGACTGACGAGCGCGAACTCCTAAGCAAAGTTGTCATTTCTTATTCTAATTTGAGAAAAACCGTCAATGCTGTTTTTGGCCGTAACCAAAACGCGGGAACCGATGGTTTTTTGGGAATCTTCAAAAATCAGCTTGTATGCTTTGCATCGAACATGTTTGGTACGAAACCGGACAAAGAACGTTTCCGAATCTCTTTTGAACTAATCCTTTCACATGAGATAAAAAAGGGTTTTCTGGGACTGAACAACCAATACCTCATTGCTACCGGAACCGATCGCTTCAAACTGTATTTCCGTAAAAAACGCTTGGCCATGATCGAAGCAATCGACCAAGCCAACAAACACCCAAACACACCCAACACA
>CAYQUB010000097.1:0-5593 GCA_964420625.1 uncultured Bacteroidales bacterium
AAGCTCTATCATTGCTACATGTTCACCATCAAAGAAGGAAACATCCTTTCCAAAGCCAAATTGGTCCCCGGTTTAAAACTTAAAGAATTCCCAATCGATGATCTTGATAAAGAGATTATTTTGCGGCTGATGCTCAATGAACCCTTTGATATAGAAAAATGACCCATTTAATGGGTCATTTTTGATAGGCTTTCAGTAGTTCGAGAATGTGGTCGGAAACTTTGGCGGTCACCAGGAAGCTGTTTTCGTCCTGATCGCTTTTGAGGATGATGGCGCTTTCCCGAAGCAAGTTCATCTTTTGGGCATCCTGGAAAGGAATGGCGAAATCGACCAGATGATTGGCTTGGTAGAGGCTTTCTTCGATCATCTCCAACAATTGGTCGATGTTGGTCCCCTTGGTGGCGCTGATCCGCAGGGCGGGTTCATACTTCGCAGGAACGAAGAAGTACCCGGAATGAAGGTCGGTTTTGTTGAAAGCGTAGATGATCGGGATGTCTTTGACGCCGATCTCCTTCAGCACGTTTTCGGTCACAGCGATTTGTTTTTCGAAATTCGGGTTCGCCGAGTCGACGATGTGAACGATCAAGTCGGATTCGGTGATCTCTTCGAGGGTCGATTTGAAAGCTTCGATCAGCTGATGAGGAAGCTTGCTGATGAAACCGACGGTATCGGTCAGCAGAAACTGCAAATTATGGCTGGTCTTGATCAGCCGGGTGGAAGTCTCCAGGGTCGCAAAGAGCATGTCTTTTTCAAAAACTTCTTTTTTGATCGCCACGGAATGCTTTAAGCAGGCGTTCAGGGTGGAGGATTTTCCGGAGTTGGTATATCCAACTAGGCTCACGATCTTCATTTGTTGCTTTTTGCGTTTGGTCCGCTGCTGCTGTCTTAAGAATGTCAGTTCGTCGAGCTCCTTTTTAGCGGTCGCGATGCGGTCATAGATCATCCGTTTATCCAGTTCGAGTTTGGTTTCGCCGCTTCCGCGGGTATGAGCATAACCGGCATCTCCCCCTCTTTGCCTGGACAGATTGCTGTGCATGCCCACGAGCTGAGGAAGACGGTATTTCAGAGTGGCGATCTCGACCTGCAAGATGGCTTCTTTGGTGTGAGCCCGGCGGCGGAAGATTTCCAGGATCACATAAGTGCGGTCATAGATCTCGCAATTGACGACTTCTTTGATATTGTTGATTTGCAAGGGGCGGAGTTCATCGTTAAAAATGAGGACATCCAATTTGAGTTCCTCAACCAATTCCGCGATTTCTTCAAGTTTTCCTTTTCCAACATAAGTCTGGGGATTGAAACTGGAAAGATTTTGGGTGATCGTGTCGACCACATTGATCTCGCAGGCTTCGCACAGACTCATCAGTTCGCATAGTTCGGCGTTATATTCTTCGACCGGCCGGTCATTGTTGACGCCGATGATGATGGCTTTTTCCATATTGATCATTCCTCTTTTACCTTTATCATTATAGCACAACGGGAAACAAATGTTAAGATAATTCCAAAGCCGGAAGCGGATTTGGGAATTGGTCTTAAAATGAAACAAAGGCCTTATCGTTTAACGAATAAGGCCCTTAATTTACTCTATAATCCGCATTTAAGCTGAGCGTTGCAATTGGTGCAGGTGTTGCAGCCGCCGATGTCTTCGACGGTCCCCTCTTTGCAAATCGGACAGATATCGCCGATCTCGACGCCGATGTTGCGGTTTGATTTGGCGTTCGGAGGATTGATCTCGTCTTTTTCTTTGGCGACGATGTTTTCTTCGATTTGGATCCCCAAGTCGGAAAGAGCGACCTGTTTCGGAAGATTGTCCTCTTTTTTCAGGGTGAGGACCTGAGTATCGCGGCTGCCGTCAACATAAACGGTCCCGCCTTTGGCTTTGCCCTTATAAAGACGCATGTACAATCGCTCGACGTCTTCAACCGTGTAACCCTTCGGGGCATTGACGGTTTTGGAAATGGAGGAATCGACCCAGCGCTGGATGACGCATTGCACATCGGCGTGTTCTTCGGCCGACAGTCCCATCGCCGAAACGAAGATGTCCGGAAGATTGTCAATCGAATATTCCGGATGCAGTTTCAGATAGTTTTCAACCACCGGAGCGTTGACTTCCATGAACTTGCCCAAACGTCCGCTGCGATAATATTTGAAAGCGAAGTACGGTTCCAGTCCGGTCGAAACGCCGACCATGGTTCCGGTCGATCCGGTCGGAGCGATCGTCAGCAGATGGGAGTTTCGGATCCCGTATTTCAGGATGCCTTCGCGGATTTGTGGCGGCATTTTTTTCATGTAACCGGAATCAATGAACTTTTGACGCGACCCGTATTGGTCGAGGAACGGGAAGCTGCCTTTTTCGACGGCCAGTTCGATCGAAGTCGAATAGGCTTTGGTGGCGATGAATTCGAACAAACGGTCAACGAAACGGTTGGCTTTCTTGCTTCCGTAACGCAGATTGCAATAAATGATCAGATCGTGAAGGCCCATGACGCCCAAACCCACCCGGCGTTCGCCCATGGCCTGAACCCGGTTTTCCTCCAAGAAGTAAGTGGTTCGGTCAATGACGTTGTCTTGCATCCGAACGGCGGTCTTGATGGTTTGGCCCAGTTTGATCCAATCAACATCGGCAGTTTCAAAATCCACCATGTTGGCTAAATTGAGAGCAGCCAGATTGCAGACGGAATAAGGGGCGAGCGGCTGTTCGCCGCAAGGGTTCGTGCAAACGACTTGTTGGCCGTAACCTTTGGCGTTGGTCATGTCATTGGCGTTGTCAATGAAGAAGATCCCCGGTTCGGCGGAATAAGTGGCGCAGATGCAGATCAGGTTCCATAGTTCGCGGGCTTTGATGATTTTATGGGTCTTAAGCGGATAACCGAGTTTTTCCCAGACCCGAACATCGCCGATGTTGGACCATTTTTCGTCATAAGCGGCTTTTTCGCCTTTGGTATAGTTATCAATGTCCGGATAACGCAAAGCATAATCCTGATCGTTTTCAACCGCGTTCATGAAATCCTTGGTGATGGCCACCGAAATGTTGGCCCCGGAAAGGAAATTCGGATTGTTGACATCGTAGAAACCGCCGGTGGACAAAACCTCTTTGGCTTTTTCCAGCGCCCCTTTGCTTAAAGCGGTTGGGTTGATTTTGGAACTTTCGACGACCCATTCATACATTTCCTGCTGATCGGAAGTCAGCGGGATGAATTTAAGTTTGTTTTTGGCTTCATGGATGATGTCCGGATCGGTCAGATTGTTGATCAAAAATTGCAAGATCTTCGGGTTTTGCATTTTGCTGATGATGAATTCGATGATGTCCGGATGCCAATCGGCCAGCATGATCATTTGCGCGCCCCGGCGCGATCCGCCCTGCTCAACGAGGTGAGTCAGTTCCGAAAGATCATGAAGCCAGCTGACGGCGCCGCTCGATTTTCCGCTGACGCCTTTGGCCAGAGAGTTTTTGGGGCGAAGCGTGGAACCGTTGGTTCCGACTCCGCCGCCGCGGGACATTATTTCCATGACCTTTTGGCGATGGGTGGAGATCCCTCCCCGCGAATCGTTGACGTAAGGCATGACGAAGCAATTGAAATAGGTGACCGAGGAGTTTGATCCCGCTCCGAACAAAACCCGTCCGGCAGGAATCAGATTCATTTCATTTAGTTCATGGTAAAAATCCCGGACGGTCTCGACTTTTTCGCCTTGAGCCAGGTTGTTGGCAACCCGGTGGCAGATCTGTTCATAGAAGATCTCCAAAGGCTTGTCAACTTCATTGACATGACGGCGGATTATTCCCTTGGCATCCGCATCCGGGCACATGCCGGCGTACTCGGTTTCCAGGGAAATAAAGACATTGTCACCGTCCAAACGATCGATATAACCGATTCCTCGGGTCGGAAAATTCGGATCGTCTTTCAGAACGCAGATAACTAAATCGCCGATTCCCAAAGTCGAATGATTGATGTCTTTTTGGGAATAGCGGTCCAGCATGACCAAACGGGAGACACTGGAGAAGGTACGGGCCATTTTCTCGTCGACCAGGAAGAGATGAGGAAAATGATTTTGAATGTCATGGTTCAGCTTGTTGATCAATTCAGCTGAGTAAATTGTGTCGGCCATAATCTGTCGCTCTTTTCTTTTATATTTTTCCAAAAGTATATGGTTTATTATACTATAAAGACGTTTTAATTGAAAGAGAAAACCGGAAATGAAAGTTTTTTCATTTTGAAGATGAAAATGCTTCGCGTTTATCAAATCGGTCTGGTTTGGAGTTTTAAATCTAAAATTTGTTTTGGGACTGACAAAAAAATTAATATGTATGTTTTTTTATCGAAAATTTTGATATAATTATATGAAAGAGACATTTACGCAATCCGGGTGAAATCATGATCAAAGAGGGACTTTCCAAATATAACATAACGCGAAGCAACAGTCATCTTCTTGACGTTTTTTCGCCATCTTCATACATCGAGCTCGGAAGCATTTCCTTCGATGTGATGGATAAACTGCTTCATTATGAAGTGGTTCGGGCCGAAGAACTAACCTACTTGCCGATTCAAAACCGGGGAGTCGGAAAATGCGAAGTGAACAGCGAAATTTTACGGAATCGTTTGCCATTTCTGTTTTTCGAGAATCTGAATTTAAAAAACCGGGCCATGCAGATCTTTTTGACTTACGGGCTTTTGAAATTCAAAGACGATGCCAATCATGAATTGTTTTCGCCCATCCTGCTGATTCCGGTCAACATCTACTTTGAAAAAGACGGGATCTTTTTTCAACAGATCTCCCGGCCGGTCGAGAATCCGATATTGATGAGTTATCTGACTTCGGTCAAGAATCTCAGTTTGTCCATCCCGGAGCGGCTGGATGACGTATATGCCATCGACAAGTTTTGCATGGGCTTGGAAAAACATGATAGTTTGCACTTGGAATTGGAAAACTACCTGACTTTCGCGGTCCTCAAGGAACACGAGATCCGGATCAAAACCGATAAATTCGTGTCTCCGAAAGAATTCGATGATTATCTTTATGACCGACTTTATGACCGGAATCATACCACCATGTTTTATTTGAATACCCTGAACCGGGCGCAGCGGCATGTCGTCCATAGCGCCGAAACCGGAAGCAGTTTCATTGTGACCGGCCGTTTGGGAACCGGGAAAACCACGGCCATGGTCAACATTGCCATTAACGCCATGAACAAAGGAAAACGGGTACTGTACATTTCGAACATGAAGGCGACGCTGGACGCCATCTATCAGCTTTTCGAATCCCGTCACTTGTACCAATACGTTACCAATTTCGCGGATCTTTTTGCCAGTTTCCACCAAGGCGAACTGATCACCAGTCCCAAAGCTTTCAGTGCGAAAGAAGAACTCGAATCGCTGTTTGAAAACTATAAGTTCATCAATGATTACGAGAACGCCATGGCCAGCCGGATCCTAGACCAAAGATTCATGGACATCGTCAATGAACTGACGCTTCTGACCCATGTTCCCCACCAACTGCTGGCCATTGATGATCTTTCTTCCTTATACAAAGCGGAATTCAACGAGATTTCCAATTCTTTGGAGATCATCCAAACTTCGTTATCCAAACTCAAAGATTT
>CAYQUB010000098.1:0-5583 GCA_964420625.1 uncultured Bacteroidales bacterium
AACCCTTTCCCGTCACCAAACCGGGACTTATGAACCGACCGATTTTACGACTACCATCACCCAAGAATTCCGAAAGGTCAAATAGCCCCTTCATGAGCAATACCAAACAGTTTTATACCAAATACGCCAAAACGCTACGGGAAGACTTTGTCCTTCCCGAATATCCGCGGCCCCAACTGGTCCGCGATTCTTTCGTGAACCTCAATGGTTTTTGGGACTACCACGTAGACAAACAACCGTTGATCCCGGAACATTACGACGGAAAGATCCTCGTGCCTTTCCCGATCGAATCTTTGCTTTCCAAGGTCAACAAGCGTTTGGAAGCCGACGACTTTTTAATTTACCGGCGCTTCTTCGAACTTCCGAAGAAATTTCAAAAAGACTTGGTGTTCCTCAATTTCGGAGCGGTCGATCAGATGGCCACCGTGTACCTGAATCAAAAAAAGATCGCGACTCACCAAGGCGGGTATTTCTCGTTTTCATTGGACATTACCGATACCCTTCGCGAGAAAAACGAACTGGTTGTCATCGTCAGCGATCCGACCAATTCTTCATATTCAGCCTTTGGAAAACAATCTCTGAATCCCGGCGGCATCTTCTATACGCCTGTTACCGGCATCTGGCAAACCGTTTGGTTGGAATCAGTATCGAAAAACCATGTGAAAAACCTGAAGATCATTCCTGATTTCGATAATTCGGAAGTCAAAATAATTCTTGAAGGATCCCTTGAACCGCAAGGAACCATCAAAATATATTCCAAAAATAAACTAATTTCCGAAAAGAAGTTCAAAACCGCCGAAACCCTCATTTCCCTTCCGAACTTCATCCCCTGGACTCCCGATAATCCCCATCTTTACGATGTGACCGTCGAACTCAAAAACGACAGCGTCAAAAGTTATTTCGGAATGAGAAAATGGGCTTTGGACGATGGCAAATACGGAAAAGCCATCTTCCTCAACAATCAGGAGATTTTCTTAAGCGGCGTTCTCGATCAAGGATTTTGGTCGGACGGACTCTACACTCCGGCTTCGGACGAAGCCTTGGTTGATGACATTCAACTGATGAAATCAATGGGATTCAACACCCTTAGGAAACACGTGAAAATCGAACCGCTTCGGTGGTATTATCATTGCGATCGTTTGGGAATGATCGTCTGGCAGGATTTCGTGAATGGGGGAAAAGTTTCAATCCCCAAAATGATGATCCTTCCGAACATTGGTTTTAAGGGGATCAACGATGAAAAAAGCCTTGATTCCTTCGGCCGAGGAACGGAAGAATCCCGAGCAACTTTTTTTGAGGAAATGAAACAAACCGTCTCGCTGCTTGGCAATTCACCTTCAGTGGGACTTTGGACGATCTTCAACGAGGGCTGGGGTCAATTTCAATCCCTGAAATGTTATGAGTTCCTCAAAGCGCTTGATCCTTCCCGAATCATCGACTCCGCCAGCGGCTGGTTCGATCAGGGAGGTCCCGACTTGGCCAGCATCCACACTTATTTCAAAAAAATCAACATTGAAAAAGAAGCGCGTCCGGTAGCCTTAAGCGAATTCGGCGGTTACTCATGTAAAATACCGGATCATGCCTATCACCTGACCAAGGAGTACGGTTACAGGAAATTCAAAGATGTCAAGGCTTTGAAAACTGCCATCGTGAACCTTTACCAAGATGAAGTTATACCGAATATTAAAAAAGGCCTTTGCGCGGCCATTTATACACAACTGAGCGACGTTGAATCAGAAACCAACGGCCTGATCACGTATGACCGGGGAATTGTGAAAATAACACCGATGGTCATGAAGTCGCTGAATGACGAAATAAAAAAAGTCTGACGAGAAAAGAACATTACCTAGTGAACCCTCTTTCAAAAACATTTCTTCAAAACCTTTTCAAGAATTTTTGGATGGCCATCAAAAAATCACCGTTGTTTTAACGGTGATTTTTTTGGTTTTCCAAATAACTTTTCGTTTTTTATTATTTTCCGTTTCGCTTTTTGGATTTCCTTATGTGTGGTCATCCAAATTCTCGGGGTAATTTACGCTGTCAGTAATTCCCGTCCCAATGCAAATGATCTCGGAAATCACATCATGGCAAAGCAAAAAAACATTTTTTTAAACCCTTGATGCTGATGGAAATAGACCACAAAATCAACGTAATCTCTTAATCACTCCCAAAACAAACTAATTAGGATACACTTAAAAATGTTTTTCCTCCTGATAAACACCCTTCCTTTCTTGAAGAGAAATATTTTTAAATCTGTCGATATAAAAAGTGTTGGTTTTGTTTTTTTGATAGTGTATTTAAATTAATTAAATGGACGCGAAGCAAACTTAATCTTCTCGCCATCTTTTTCAAAATATAAAAGCGCTTGTTTTATTTCCTTTCCTTCATAATCACCATTGTCGTCTTCAAAGATGATTATTCTAGCAAGTTCAATCACAATTACCCCCCTTGTTAATGGTATATCATTGAAATCAATGTCTAAACCAAATCCTTGTTGAAATAAAATTTCATCACCCATCAACAAAGGCCTCTCATTAAAAATTAGATTTGATGGTTCTAAAAAACCTCGTTCATCAAAATCGATTTTTCTTTGTTGATAGTAATCCGTTGGCATTTCATCTGGATACGTTTTAAACCAGTTAGCTACATAAACTGTAACAGAATGATTAAGTATTGTTGTTCCATCATTTTCATCATATAGTTGACCATAATTAAAATCAAGTGGGACAACACCATTAACATCATACGATGATTGATCCACTTTTAATGCAACATAACCTGCGAAATCATCAGGTGCACCACCTGACAATGTATAACCTGATGATACTGCATCAATCGCTGCACCAAGTTCCATAATAATCACAATACCTACTGTACATAATATTAAAACAAAACTAATGATCGTTACATATGTAAAATTAAACCTTTGCTTTTTCAAAAATGTCTCCATGTTTTCAAAATATTTATACCTTATTAAATTATAATTTGTCTTGCGCATCTTCTATTGAAGTTACACTGAAAACTACTGTATTGCTATCAAACGCATAAAAAAGCCATTTTGTTTGTCCATCGCCATCGCCTCCGGCGTGAATAACAGCGCTCGCTTGAATTGTTCCCGAAGCGCTTTCTTCGTCAGAATTTAGCATCAGATCAAAGGTTTGATAATAATTCGGAATATATCGGTCATTTTCTATTGTGCAAACATATTTGCTGCCCGAATATTCCTCAAATACTTTTTCGTATAAATTTTCCGCTTCGGCACTTTCCTCATTGATTATAATAAAATTATCAGCGTCAATAGTTAATATAATAATCGCGCCTTCATTTTCATATCCCCTAATGTCTGAATTGATAAAACCAAAACCAAGGGTCAGCGTAATTCCATCATCTCTATTAAATACGACATTATCAAGCACAATTCTTACTTGACAAGATGCAGAAGGCTTCCCTGCAACAATTTCTCCACCAATATCAATTTTGCCGTCCTTGCTTTCGCACCCGGTAAATAGTCCTAAGCATATCATAAGGGCAACCCAAATTGCTAAGATTTTTTGATTTGATTTTGCCAATTGTGAAAGCCTCCTTGCTCAAATTTAAATATTATTTATTCATTGCGTCAGTTAAAAAGTTTCTCACACCCCCACCATTCAACAAGGGCTTTGCCACATTTCTGTGGTAATGGCTTAGTTGTTTGTAGCGGTTTGTGCATCCCTGACTCGGCGGTTTGAAATCTGGAAGAC
The DNA here is from genome assembly GCA_964420625.1 of uncultured Bacteroidales bacterium. GTDB lineage: Bacteria > Bacillota_I > Bacilli_A > ML615J-28 > CAG-698 > UBA2253. Next base: position 3,741 of record CAYQUB010000098.1, read on the forward strand.
GACTTTGTAAGAGCAGCCTCTTTCCAAGGGGAAAATCTCAAACATATCCATCCAAATCATCCGGATAATGTACGCTGTAAGAAATTCCCGTACCAATGGAAATGGTTTCGAAAATCACATCATGGCCTAGGGAATAAAACAGTTCTTGAAACCCTTGGTCCTGATTGAAATAGACCACAAAATCCGGGTTCTCTAATGAGTCCTGCCAATAACCCGTCTTCGACCAATTTGTCTGGCGATAAGGTGATGACAATATAGGTCATCCAAAAACGGTGAAAGTACTCATAAGCATTGACGCCCTGCATTTCTTAATAATATTTTTCGTTGGTCATTAATTTGATTTTTTCGAAAGACTCATCGATAAATTGTTGATAGGAGAAACTATCAAAATCACAGGGGCTTTTGGTTTTTGTGTTGTTCTCTTTATCAAATGTATAAAGATATCCGTTTTGGTAATATTTTTCATATCGGTATGTTTTTTCGCTCATTTCAAAAATACCATCTTCGGTTCTCACAAAAACTTCCAATTCATAATAAAGAGTTGAGCTTGGATCGGTTGTGAATTCGCTTCGATAAATATGGAAATTGGTTGGATCAATTTCATCATTCTCGAGCACTGATAAATATCGTTCATAAAATATCTCAGTTTCCTCTGCGCTCATGTCTTCCCATGATTCTCCGAAGCCAAAAATGATCACGAATAGGGTAAAAACCACAAAAATGTTCAAGAGTAAGGTGAAAACCAATATTAAACCAAGGTGCTTTTTCATAATACATCCCTCTTTTTTTCTTAGGAAACATTAATCATTGGACATAAACCATATTTTTTAAAGGGGAACGAATCACTAGCGGTTAAAAGAACCCAGTGTTCGCAATTCTCATCAATACGATTAGTTTTTCATTTGTGAAACAAAAAAAGCCCTTCGCAAGGGCTTTTTCAAAATTCAAGCAGTTTGTTTTTTCTTCATCCCCAACGAAAACAATTGATTCTGACTTCATTTTATAGTAATTTTCAAAGAAGTCAAGGGGAAAATTCGAGCTTTACTATTTTTTACATTCGGTGAAGGAGCATTGATGTCCTTTTATAAACAAAGAAAGTCACCAAACCCACGACTGTCGCCAAAATGAGATTGAAAGGCACAATGGCGAACATTATATAGTAAAACATGTAATTGGCTTCCGTGATTCCCGGAATGACCGTTAGCATTCCAAAAACAGCGTCAAATCCCCAAGCGCCGATGAAGAAAGGCATCAGGATGAAGTAATTGGCCAAAGCCCCGGTTATTACCCAGGCCACTCCCCCAAAAACGATTCCCAACACTCCCCCGCGTTTGGTATGGTGGTATTTATAAATCAAAGACGAAATCAAGACGACGGCAAGCCCGATAATCAAATCGGCTAACTCCCCACCCTAAGCCGTATGGGAAAAAGGCAGTTTAATCAGACAGCGGATCAAAACAATGATTGCTCCCCCATAAGGACCAAGCGCCAATCCGCCGATGATCGCCGGAAGATTGGAAAACTGGACTTCCAAAAAAGTCGGGAAAATCGGAATGAGGACCGAAATCGGAAATTTGATGAAATACAAGACCGTCGACAGAGCCGCAAAAATACTCACTTTGGCCATCCATTTGATTTTATTGTTCATTTTTGTCACCTCACAAAAAAAGCTCATGAAAAAAACTTCATGAGCAGGGTAAACAACCAAAAGGTATGGTTCTTCTTGCATCTAGACTTTACTATCGGTTTTGGAGTTACACCAAATCATGCTCTCACAAGCTCGCGGACTTTACCGCCGGTCGGGAATTTCACCCTGCCCTGAAGAATTTCATTGTTTAGATTA
>CAYQUB010000099.1:0-961 GCA_964420625.1 uncultured Bacteroidales bacterium
GCGGCGTGATCCCTTTCATGATCCTTAGAACCGGCCCGCCTTCCTGATCCAAGCCGATGAAAAGCGGGATCTTCGATTCCGATTGCATTTTTAGGTTCAAAGCCGCGACTTGCTCGATGTTTTGAATGTTCCGGGCGAAATATATGACTCCGCCCAACTGAAATTCATGAATGAAAGCGGCGATTTGTTCATCATATTCCGTGTTGTGAAACGCAAAACAAAGCATTTGTCCGATCTTTTCACGCAAAGTCATTTTTGAGATGGTCATACATTCTTCCTTTCCTGGAAAATGAAGATGCCGGGTCCCAGCCCCGGCATCCTGTTTCATCCGACGATCCCGGTTCTTTCGATGCTTTCAACGAATAATTTTTGAACGAAGAAATAACCGATCAATAGCGGCAGCATCATCAGCAATGCGGCCGTATTGGCAACCAGACCATAGAATAGCGTATTCTGACGAACGGTTTCGTCCGTCAGGTCCTGAAAGAAGGTATCCCCGCGGGCGACCCAGCCGGACAGGACGGTGAACAATTGGTCGGTTCCGCCGGCCAGTTTCGTGGAGAAAACCGCGAAATTGTTGGCTGAGTACTGGAACAGACTCGCAAAATAATAATCATTCCATTGCCAGACGAACGCGAACAGACCGACCGTGACGATCGCTCCGCGGGCATTCGGAAGCATGACGCTCCAGAAAGTCCGGATGACGCCGGCTCCGTCGATCTGGGCCGATTCCTCGAGCTCGGTCGGGAGCCCTTTGAAGAACTGGCGGAACAGATAAATGAAGATGGCGGACCGGATCCCCATCCCGAAAGCCGCCATGATGAACATCGAAAAGACGTTTCCGATCAGGCGGATCCCCAGGAAGGTGGAACTGGAGAAATATAGGACCCGGGAAATGTGCAGAGTTTCGTTCGGCACGACCAGCGTGAACGAAACAAAAAAACCAAACACACCCAACACA
>CAYQUB010000099.1:971-5426 GCA_964420625.1 uncultured Bacteroidales bacterium
GTGAACAAAACAATGTAAAACAGAATATTGCTGCCTTTGAATTTCAGCCGCGCAAAGGCGTATCCGGCGACGGCGGTAGCCATGACCTGGATGACCATCGAAACCGAAGAAATGATCAGCGTATTCCAGATCGTGTTCCCGAAATCAAGCAATTGGTAAGCAATCTGGAAATTGATCTTGCTGAAAGTTTCCGGGATCCAAATGACCTGCGGGTTGGTGATGTCCATCGGATGGCGAAGGGCAAAACTGAACTTTTGGAAGAGCGGCAGCAGGATGACGAAGATCAAACCGATGAGAATGAAGGTTCGCAGAGCCGAGCCGATGAAAGCCGCGGTTTTTCGGCTTCGGACCTTGATGTTGGTCGGGTCTTTCAGGTCGGATTTCCACTTCGTAAAATTCTTTTTAAAGCGTTCCATGTTGGTGACTTTCTTTTCGTTATTCATCATAATAGAACACCATTTTTGACAGAACAAACAGGAAGAATCCGATGATCAAGACCGAAGAGATACAGAACAGCCATGACATGGAAGCATGGATCCCGTAATAGGAAACATCTCCGAGTCCGCTCGATAGTTTTCGAGTTCCGGCGGTGGCGAACACGTTGATCGTATTGATCAGGTCGCTTCTAAGCAAACTGTCCACGACCGTGTAAACCCCGGCCGTGAGCATCAGCGGCGACACCATCGGGAAAGTGATCTTCCAGAAGATCTCGTATTGGGTGGCGCCTTCGATCTTCGCGGCTTCATACAGATGTTTCGGGACCGATTGGATGCCCGCGAGGAAAATGAGGATCTGAACGCCGGAACAGGAAATGACGTCATAGATCTGATCGGCCGTCGTTCCCAAAAAGCTGACGGCGAAAAGCGGGATGTTGGCGTTGGTCAGGAAATCCTGAAAATTGAACATTTGCGCAAAGATGTCGGTGGTCGCTCCCTCCATGGCCGCTTCCAATTGGGCGCCGGTCTGCATGGCCGCATCCACGGCTTGCGAGTTGAAAATTACCGGCATGAAAAAGACGGCGCGGACGAAGGAACGTCCTTTGAATTTCGAATTGAGCACGACCGCGATGATCAGACTGAAGATCAAAATCATCGGCACATTGAAGAAAGTGCTGACCGACGAATCGACCAAAGACTGACTGAAGGTGGAGTGCTCTTTCAGAATGTAAGTGAAGTTGTCAAAACCGATCCATTCGGTCGCGATGCCGATGTGGGCTCCGGTCGAAGAGTTCACGCCCAGGTTTTCCACCCGGGACATGCTGTAAACGATCGTCACCAAAAACGGCAGCAGGAAGAAATAGATGAAACCGATGATCAGCGGCAGAACAAACAGGAATCCCCACAGGGCCTGACGCTTTTTGTAACTGAATTTCTTGGCCATCAGGTTCGGAATGTATCCGAATATTTGGGCCATTTTTTTCATGACCTTGGTTTGGGACAGATCATATTTCCGTTGACTCAGTTTGTTCCGCCGTTTTCCGAACCAAATTCCGACGGAAGAGAAGGTTTTTTTAAGAATTGCTTTTAATTTCATTTACATTCCCTCCTCAACGATCGTAAACCAGTTCGGACGGACGGACATTCCGGAGTCGGTATCGAAATAAGTGGTATTGTTGTAATTGATGATCAGCACGGCTCCGTTGCTGTATTCGACTTGGTAAACGTTGTCTTGCAAGATCTTATGGCCGACCAAAATGGCGTTGTAATGAATCTTGGATTCGTTTAGGACCTCGTTCATATAAAGGATGTTGCTCTTCCAGTTGGCGTAATAAGCATTGTAATACATGGTGTAATCAGTCTCAAGCAGAGTTCTGGTGTCTTCATAAGAAATGATGAAGTTTAAGTTGGATCCGGTTTCCAGCGACTTCAGCAGATACCATTCCAGGGAATGTTCGCTGTCATAGTTGACGGCCGGTCCCGCGTAATCAAACAACCCGCTGACGACCAACTGATAGAAAGGAATCGAATAATCATAGTAACCAAGCAGCGATGATTCCAGCGGCACATTGACCGCGAAGTCCGCGTATTTCAAAGCGTAATCAAACGGGGCGGACATCATGACGGAACTGGTTTCTCCGTCCAAATACGCCAAAGCCGCGATTTGATAATCCCTTCCGTCTTCGGCGAAAATGCTGTTCTTGGTACCGTAATCACCCAGCCGCAGGTTTCCCAAATCGGAAAGATAAGCGCTCCGGACGCCAAAGCGGTCGAAGGACGAAAAGTATCTTTGGGATAGCGAGGTGTAATACTTCGGAGAAATGTAAGTCAGCGGTTCAATGGTCGAATTGGCCATGTTGGTAGCCAATACGTAAGCCCGGTGTTGGGCGTAAGTCGAACCGATGCTCTTGGCCGTGTATTTCAGATTTCCGAAAATGAAATCGTAGCCTTTGTTCGAAGCGACGGTCACTTCCGGATAAAAGTTAATGTTGTTTTCTTCCAGGAAAGCGGCTAAGGATCGGAATCCGCGGTTTCCTCCCAAGACCCGGGAAGCCGCCACGCTTCCGGTCGCCTGGGGTTCCATGGCATCCTGAGTCCAGGCGGTATAGGCGGCGCTTAAGGAAGTTAATCCTTCGGACTGAAGATCCTCGATGATCTCCCGGGCTTGTTTGAAAGTGGTCAGACTGTATTTCTCGTTGTGAACGAAACCCATGGTGATCTCGCGTTTTTCGAAAGCTCCCAAAAAGCTTAGGTTGACGACGGTATCGTTGGTCAGATCTTTCGGAACCAATTGATATTTTTCGATCAGATATTCCCGATATTTGTTGGCCAAAGTAACATACTGGATCTTCCCGTCATTGTCAATGAAATCATTGGTCTGCATCAGCTGATAAATGTATTTCAGGTCGTTTTTGATGAACTCGTTCGACCATTTGAGGAACGGCGTCTGCGCGGTTCCCGCGAAGACGGTTTCCGATTCCCGGAAAATGGCCTTGAAATTGGCGATGTTCATGGTTGAAGCCACATCGGCCCGTTTGAAGTTGGCATAGATCGAGGTTTGATTGGCCCCTTGATCCGCGATCGCAAGCACGCCCTTCCCGGAAGTTTTGTCCAGGAAACCATACATCGCGAACATCATGTCCTCATTGGCCATGGTTTCTTTGAAAGTCTTGGAAGTGAAGGCCATGTCTGAACCGTAAATGTTCTTGGCATAGGCCGTATACCCCAGTTCATCCTTCGGGCTGTTGAACGTCATGATGGCGCCGCTGCCGTCCGGAAGAATGATCTCGCCAACGCTGGTCAAACTGTTGTTGGAAGTGAAATATGGCAAAACGTCAATGGTCCCCAGCAAGCAGTCATGCGAATATTTGGTATAAGCGCCGTCGAGCCGGTAATCCGAACCCAACCCTTCGCGGAGTGAGTCGTTGACAATGGTCGTTTCCAACCCTTTTTCGGTCAAAACAAAGCGCATTGCCACTTGGAAGACCGGGGAATTGGATTCGACTTCGTTTCCGTAATCATCATTCTGAAGATCCGCGAATTCTTTTTTGAAAAGGTCCTGAATCGGTTTGTTATCTTCATCAAACAAGAAATTTCCGTTCTCGTCCTTGGCTTGATAGCCGCCCATCGGCACTTCGACCCCCGGCTCGGCATCATAAGGGTTTTCGTCATAGAGAACCGGGATCTTCCAAACATAGGTCTGTCCGACTTCATAGCCGGGGTAATCCCCAACATTGGCTTCGGTGATCGCAATGTTTTGCGTGTTCACATAAAAGTAATTGCGATCGCCCGGCAAATCGGCTTTATACATGGTTTCGAACAGTTTTTGCAGCGGAATGGTGCTGTTGGCCTTCAGATTGAAGGTCGGCGAACTGTTTTGAACGTTCAGATTGATGTTGGTGTTATAAGTGACGGGGTCTTTTTCCGCTCCGTCGGTATTGACCAAAGTGTAATAACTTCCGAAAACTTTTCCGTAATTGTAACTGTTAAGGAAAGGATTGGAAACACAAGGCGATGCCCCTTCGGCGTTAACGTCGGCGGCGTTGTAATCGACCCCGATCTCCATCTTCAGTTTGTTTAAAATCCGGTCTTCGCCGTCTCTCGCCAAAATGCCGGTCAGGTCCCATCGGGACGGGATCTCATTGCCTTCTTCGTCCAGGAAAACATTGCCGTCATAAACCGGCGTAACGGTGGCCAGACCTTTCTCTTCAAGATAGGCCGCGCATTCGGCGCTCCAGGTATAAGCCAGATCGGAATATTCCATGAGGTTTTGGTTGACTTTGTTCGCGTTGATGATGAAAGTCAGGTTCCCGCGGAAGTAAGCTTCCATGTCATCGCGGGCAAAATCCTCCGGGAAGAAACTGTTGATGACGGTGAAATCACCGACTTCATAGAGGATCTCGATGCCGTTTTCAACATCAAATTTGATCTGGTAATGGCGTTTGATGGTTCCGTACAGCAAGTCGTTGTACAAAACGCTGTTCGAATAAGTATTAAAACCAATGGTGCTTAGTTTGTC
>CAYQUB010000100.1:0-5411 GCA_964420625.1 uncultured Bacteroidales bacterium
AAAGACTAACTATTAAAAGTCAAGCCCCAAAATGAGAAAATCTGTTGATTGGCCGCCGCCCGTTGACAAGCAGCATCCAAATGCTTCAAAACCGCTAGCGAGGGCGACGGAGGCAATACAAAACCAGGCTCAGCCAGTCCTCGAGATTCGCAGCATAACATTTGGCTGCTTTTTCTTGTCAAGGGTTCGCTGCGCCGGCTGGATGATGCGGGATTGTGAGCTCAGGCTCAAAAGGCAATTAAGCAGCGCTTCGGTATGGCTGCCCGGATTTCTCCATTGCAAAGATTAAGCGCACGAGTTTCTTGGTTGCATGAGAGATTGCAACATTGTAGTGCTTTCCTTCAGCCCGTTTCTTGGCAAGGTAAACCGCAAAGACAGGATCCCAGTGGCAGACATATTTGGTGGCATTGAAGATGGCATACCTGAGATAACGGGAACCACGCTTCTCCATGTGGGAGTAGCAGTTGGTAAGCTGCCCGGACTGGTAGGTGGACGGTGAAAGTCCGGCGTAAGCCAGAATCTTGTCCGGTGAATCGAAGTTGGAAAAATCGCCCACTTCCGCCAGAATCATTGCTCCCATGCGGGTACCGATGCCGGGTATCGTCGTGATCGGAGACTGGATTTCTTCCATTATAGCATCGATCTGTGCTTCAATTTCTTCAACTTCAGCGTCCAGTTCCCGGATGAGCTGGATGGTGTGCTGCAGTTCCAGAGATTTTGCAGGCATTCTGGAGCCAATGGAACTTCTGGCGGCATCACGGATTTCCGCCGCCTTGTCCCGACCATAGCGACCTCTGGACGCTTCTTCCAACAAAGCCTTGAGGCGAGTAAGATTGCAGTTTGCAACCTGATGTGCCCCCGGCAGTTCGCTGAGAAGCGTATACACAGAAGCCATGTGAAGTGAAGGCACCAACTTTTCCAATTCTGGGAACAGAATGTTGACCAATCTGGCGATGGACTGCTTGAGCTTGGCTCTGTCACAAACTTTGTTAAATCTGTATCTTGTGAGTGACTTTAGCTCTTCGTTGTGGTATGCTGTGTCTGTGTAGGACTTGAGGTCCACATCAGACATGAGCATAGTTGCAATGGTACGCGCATCCACGCGGTCGGTCTTTGTCTTTCTGAGACTGAGACTCTTCCGGTAAAGGTTCGTGTGCAGAGGGTTAATGACAAAAGTTGCCAGACCGTTGTCAAGAAGAAACCCAAGAATGTTGTAGCTGTAGTGTCCTGTGGCCTCAAGCCCTACTTTTATTTTGACTGACTTGGTGCTGCAAGCGCGAATCTTCTGCAACAGGGTTTCAAAGCCTTCACGGTTATTGGCAATGGTGAACACATCGGCAAGGACTTCCCCCTCTGAACTGAGAATAAAGCAGTCGTGCTTGTCCTTTGCCACATCAATTCCAACGCAGATCATAAGAATACCTCCGGATGATTATTTGATGCTGAGTTTCCACAGAACACTTTGCTCTTGTAACCTCGTTCCACATAAACCGTCTGGCGGTATCTAACTGATTAACAACTCTGCAAGGGACTGTGGTTGGAGCCTTTCTGAAACCGTCGTGCGGTAGGGTAATCATACCAATCCACAGCATCCCTTACAGTATAGCACAAAGACCTTGGAGAGGGTCTCTAAAAACTACTACTCTATAATACGAGGGTTATCTTAGCACTATGACAAACAATGAACATCTGGAAATTATCAATAAAACTATTTTTGGAAAGGAGCGGTTATGAAATAAAAACAGCTAAAGATGCGCTTGACTTTCTTTATGAGGAATATGACTTAAATTTTGCTTCCCAAAGATTTAAAAAAACATTTATTTGGGAACTGGTGCGTAGACATATATAGCTTTTACAATGAGAGCGGATGTTTTAGCGTCTACAATTTAATTCAGAGAGATGAAGTGGATTTTTACTATGCAAAAAAGTTTAGTAATGACATCACATGCTTAAAGGAAAAAATCATTTCAATAGAATCTGTGGAAAAAGAAATTTGGGGAAGACACAGGAAAACGGGTTTTTTGGGAATTCCTTTCTTTTGGGGGAGCAATAAGCAAGTTTTTCGAGCATTAGCTGACGTGATAAAAGCGCAAATTGACAAGCACCGTGAATTTTTCGGAACAAAAGTCAACAGATAGCAATCAACCCCGTTTTGAGGAAACTCATGGGGGGCTTTTTCTGTTTCGACAGCTTAACTTCACCAAACGCTCCCTGTCGGGGCTTCTTCATTTATGGAAACATACCGCAGCAAGAATACAGCCGACCGAGGACAGCCCGTGCGAGCTGGTTAGAAAACGCTCCATGATCAAAAACCATCATATTTTTTTTATAATGACGATATAAATTAGAATGTCACCGGGTTTATGATGGTTTTTAAATAAACTGTGTTATAATAAGTTAAGAAATGCTAGTTTATCAAAAGGAGGCCCAACATGAAGTGCATCGTTACCGGCGCAACCGGACACATCGGAAATGTTTTGGTACGGGACCTTTTCAATCACGGTTACGAAGTGACCGCCATCGCTTTACCGAAAGATGACGTTCACATCATCGAAGCTTACGCCGACGTCGTAATCGGAAATGTATTGGATCAAGCCTTTTTGGACCGGGTTATCCGTGATACCGACGTGGTGTTCCATTTGGCGGGAATCGTGGAGATCGGTTCCGGAAAAAAGAAGATCATCGATAAAGTCAATGTTGGGGGAACCAAGAACATCGTCGATGCTTGTTTGAAAAACAAAGTCAAACGTTTGGTTTATACTTCCAGCGTTCATGCGATCCCTCAGCTTCCGAAAGGACAGACCATGACCGAAATCGACTCTTTTGATGCGAAAAAAGTCGATGGGTTGTATGCCAAGTCCAAAGCTACCGCGACTCAGTATGTTCTTGACCAAAAAGACTCGGATTTGGATGTGATTATTGTCCATCCGGCCGGAGTCATCGGACCATATGATTATAAACTGTCGAATGTCAGCCAGGTTTTTCTGGATCTGCTTTGTGGCCGCTTGGGGGCTTATCTGCGGGGCGGGTATAATTTCGTGGATGTGCGCGATGTGGCAGCCGGGATCCGTTTAGCCGCCGAAAAAGGCCGGCGCGGGGAGTGTTACATTCTCTCCGGTCATGAAATCTCGGTCAAGGAACTGCTGGACGAGATCTCCGCTTTGGGAAATGTCCCCAAGGTTCGGACCAAACTTTCCTATTGGTTCATTCTGGGAATGAGCTATTTCGCGGAGCTGTATTATTTCCTTGTGAAAAGAAAACCGCTGTTTACCCATTATTCGATCATTGTCCTCGACTCCAATTTCCAGTTTTCCAATGAAAAAGCCAAACGGGAACTCGGTTTCCAGACCCGGGACATTAAAGAATCCATCAAAGATACTTTTGAATTCGCGGTGGCGACCTATTTGGAAAAGCACGGAAAGAAATATCGAAGAAAACTAACCAAGAAAGCCAAAAACGACGCTTAGGGAAACCGAAGCGTTTTTATATCGGAAAATCCCGGAAAAAGGAATTTTTCTTTATTTTTTGTGTCAATGATGGTAAAATTAAAACCATGGACAAGCCAAAAGAGGAGACATATGAATCCAAAGAAATATAGAAAAGAAGACCCAATATCTTATACGCTCGGAACCACGCTGACGATCGAGCTTTTGAAAACCCGCCCCGAGCAGGTGCAGACCGTTTATGTTCACAGCGATACCGATCGCAATGAAACCTATGCGATGATCGAAAGCCTGTGCGCCGAGCATGGGATTGCCCTGGTTCAAAACAACAAGGCTTTTAACATTCTCTCCGATAAGGACAATTGCTTCATCATCGGCGAATTCCGTAAATTTGAAAACCCGATGGAGGGGGATTTTCCTCATGTGGTTTTGGTCAACCCATCCAACGCCGGAAACTTGGGAACAATCATCCGGACGGCGGTTGGCTTCGGCGTCGGAAACCTGGCCATCATAACTCCGGCCGTGGATATTTTCGATCCGAAAGTCATTCGGGCCTCAATGGGATCGTTCTTTCATTTGCATTTCGGATTGTTTTCGGATTTTTCAGAATACAAGAAAGCCTATCCGAAACGCTCCATGTACCCGTTTATGCTTCAGTCCAGCCAAAACTTAAGCGAGACGCCGATTGAAGGCAAGTACAGCCTCATTTTCGGAAATGAAGCCACCGGACTTCCGGACGAATATTTGCATATCGGTCAAAGCATTCGGATCGCCCATTCCGGAGACATTGACAGTCTGAATCTGCCGATGGCGGTTGGGATCGCTCTTTATGAAACCACCAAAGAAACTTTTCGGAAGTGAAGCCGATGGGAAAAATATTTGTTTCCGGTCATGTCAATCAGGAAGTGAATCTTAAGATCAAATCCTTTCCGCTCGCTTACAACTCGGTCAATTTTCCGTTCTTCGGGATCAATACTTCCATTTCCGGGGTCGGCTTGAACATTGCGAAAAGCTTGCATACCTTGGGAAACGAAGTAGTCTTTCTTTCCATCATCGGAAATGACCAGATTGGGAAAAATGCCATTCAAACGGTTGAGGGATTCGGGGTGTCATCCGAGTACCTGCTTCCGAAGCTAAATGAAACTTGCGAATCGGTCATTTTGTTCGATGCAACCGGACGAAGACAGATCCACTGCGATCTGAAAAACATCCAGGATCTGCGAATCGATGAAGAAACTTTTTTGAAGGCTCAGGATGGCTGCGAAGTCTTATGCCTTTGCAACATCAATTTCAACCGCGGGATCTTGAGAACCGCCCGCACTTTGGGTAAAATCATCGCCACCGACGTTCACGCCATCTCCGGGATCGATGATGTTTTTAATCAGGACTTCATGGCAACGGCGAACATATTGTTTTTTAGCGATGACAATCTAAGAGAAGAAGTTGAAAACTTCGTTTTGGAGATCGAAAACCGGTTCCGAAACGATATCATCATCGTTGGCCGGGGCGCTTCTGGAGCTTACATGTACGTAAAAGCCGAAAAACAAGGGGTATTTGTTCCGGCCGTGGCTACCCGGCCGGTCATCAATACCATCGGCGCCGGTGATGCTTTGTTTTCTTCATTCATCCATTTCTTTAATAAAACCAAAGACCCGCATGCCTCGCTTTCGAAAGCCGTCGTTTACGCTTCATTCAAGATTGGCGAGAACGGAGCCGCCAAGGGTTTTCTGAAAGAAAGCGAATTGGAAAAGCTTCTTAAAACTTTAAAATAACCGATTATTGTTTTTCCAATAAATGGGGTTTGGGTTAAGGCCAAATGCTTTCTGAAAATATTACCCGGCCTTTTTTTAATCTTTAATCTTGCATTTTTCATTGTTTTCTTGTATAATATTAAGAGTCTCAAAAACTGCTGACGGTCTCATGGTGTAGCGGTTAACATGCCAGTCTGTCACACTGGAGATCACGGGT
>CAYQUB010000101.1:0-5407 GCA_964420625.1 uncultured Bacteroidales bacterium
TGTGTTGGGTGTGTTTGGTTTGTTTTGGGTTACGAACTGCTGACCAACTACGATTACCCGGATTACCAAAATGTTCGCTATAAAAGTGACAGTCTGCAAAGTTTTGATCAAATTAACCAAAAATAACCGTTGTCCCAAAGCAAATTATATGTTATAATACTTGTATTATAATTGCTAGAAGGATAGGAAAAAATGCAAAAAATCGTAAATATTTTAAAAATGCTGGTCATTCCGAAAGACATGGCCAAAGCTCGTCACATGTCGGTTTTGATCGCTCTGTTCATCTTCATTCTTTCGTCGTATCTTTTGGCTTTCCCGTACGGGGTTCAAGCGGCCAAAAGCACTTCCGTTTACAAAACCGAATACAACTTCATGGCCCTTCAGGAAATTCCGGACGAAGCCGCTTACAATACCATTTTTACCGAAATCGATAATTTGGAATGCGCGGTGGACGAGGAACAAAAACTTACTTGTGGCGGCCTGACCGCCGGAACGGTTTATGAAACTCTCATTGAATACGTTAGCCCCGTTGAGGGAACCGAAATTCCGGTTACCAGAAAGATCCATTTTTATGTAGATAACCAAACTGAAGGAACCGAGCCGGCTTTCGACGTCATGACGGACTTTGATGATTCGTCCTTTCCGTACGAAACTCAGGTTGAACATTATTTTGTGCTTCTGACGCCGACTTACATGTATTATCAAGCCCAAACCCGAGGAATCGACGATCTGGAAATGACTCACAATGGTGAGGCCCTCAGCGTCATCTCCACGACTTTATATTATGACGGTTACATCCCGGATTTCAATCTTTCGATCGATAACCCCGAGACTTACGGCTATATGATGGGAACTTACATTGTTGATCAGATCCTGGTCGGCTTGGCCGCTTACGCCAAATCGTCGGCTTTCATCAATACCCTGCTCATTTGCGTGATCTTTCCGCTGCTGATGGTCGTGATCTTCTGGCTGTTCTTCAAACGAAACGGCAAATTGGTCACTTTCCGGGAATACTTCAACATTGCGGCTTTGACCAGCATCATCCCGCTGATCATCACTTTCGGAGTATCCTGGCTGTACCCGGCCATCCTCAACGCTTATATCTTTATTTTCTCGATATTCTATCTGTTTGTCCTTTATAAAATCAACAATGGTCCTGATCAGTTAGACTAATTCTTTTTAGGGGGAAATATGAAATTGGTTGGATTTTTGAAATCCTTTATATTCCCAAAGTGGATGGTAAAATACAAATCCATGAGCATCATCATTTCGATTTGTATTTTCGTCATCTCCTCTTTCATCATTGCGCTTCCGCCCAGTTTAAATAAGGATCTGTATCGAAACACGATCCTTGAAGACTACAATTACGATGTTTTGCAACAATTCCCTGATACCGTGGTGGTCAACAATGTCATCAAAGAAGTCGTAGACAAGGAATGTCATGTTGTGGACGGAAAAGAACTGGTTTGCAACCAATTGGAAGCCATTGATTCTTACGAAACCCATTTTTCTTTCGTGGAACAAGGGATAACAAAGAATGTCTATTTGGTCATTGACCTGTTTGACATCGAAGGTGTTTACCTGGAAGTTGAAGGCGTGGAAGTTTTCTATGATCCGGATGAAAAATTTACGATGGAAAAGTATCCTTATCAGGAAAACGTTGAAAACTACCTGATCATCCTTTATTCCGACGCTTTGTATTTCCAAGCCCACCCCGATGGGATCGATGATCTTAACATCTCGCACAACGACGTTTTGCTTGAATCAAGCACCAAGAAAATTTTTTATCAGAACAACCTCGGCGATTTCGAATTCACCATTGAAGATCCGGCGGATAATGGATACCAACTGGGACAATACCTGTTGGAACAAATCATCATCGGCAACAAAAACACGATTAAACTTCAATACTTTTCGTACAGTTTCATCGTTGGGGTTTGTTTTACCGCCATCACCGTACTGATCCTTTGGGTGTTTTTCCGACGTGAGGGAAAATTCAAAAACTTTGGGGAATATTACAATTTGGCGGCCATTGCCAGCCTGCCGGTCACCTTTGTTTTCTTCATTCTGCTCTGGTTTGCTCCGATGCTCCTTGACATTTACATCTTTGCCTTCTCGCTTTTTTACCTGATTTCTTTATCGGTAATCAACAGCAGCGACAATCTCGTGTGAATAAGCAACAATCCGGACCAAATCAATGGTCCGGTTTTTTTATGAGAAGATTGAAAAAAATGGAATTTGCTTTTAATATGACGGGGAATATGCTAAAATAGACATAGTGCGGAGAGATTTATGAAAAGAAATAACAGCCGGATCAAAGCCATGATCGTTTTGTACAATTATGACATTACCGGAGAAAAAATTGATTATGAATATTTAAACCGGGTCATTCAAGAAGAAGGCGAAGTCCTTTTTGATGAAGATTTCTTTAGGGAACTCGTGGACGGCGTCATGACTCATTTGGATGAAATCAACCGGATCATGAGCCTCAATCTCAAAAACTGGACTTTCGAAAGGATGTCGGCCGTCGATCGTAATTTAATTCGCATCGCCGTATACGAAATGCTTTACACCGAAACGGCCCACAGCGTGATCATCAACGAGATCCTGAACCTGACCCACGAATACAGCGAACTGGATGACGGATTATCGTCCAAGTTCAACAACAAGCTGTTGGACCAAATCAGCAAGAACCTCAATGAAAAATAATTATTTGACCGTTACGGCGTTAAATCGTTACATCGCTTTCAAATTCGAAACCGATCAAGCGCTTCGAAATGTGTTGATCCAGGGCGAGATCTCCAATTTTCGGATTTCCAAAGGCCATCTGTATTTTTCTTTGAAAGACGAAAATTCGGAAATTCGCGCCATAATGTTCAGTTCGGCGGCAGCGTCCCTCAATTTCATCCCCGTTGACGGAATGATGGTCCTGATCCGAGCTCAAGTGGGAGTTTATCAAAAAGGCGGAACCTACAGTTTGACCGTCAGTTACATGAAGCAGGCGGGACTGGGAGAAAGCTATTTGAATTTTCTGCGTTTGAAAGAGAAACTTCAAAAAGAAGGCCTGTTCGACCAAGACAAAAAACTGCCGATTCCGGAATACACCGAGCGGATCGGCGTCATTACTTCCGATACCGGCGATGCCATCAATGACATCACTTCCACGATTTTCAAACGCTGGCCCCTGACCATGATCTATCTTTATCCGGTGCTGGTTCAGGGAACGGAAGCCCCAAAATCCATCATCAAAGCGATCAATCAAGCCAACCAAGACGGGTTCGCCGAAGTATTGATCATTGCCCGCGGCGGCGGAAGCGTCGAGGACTTGTCTTGTTTTAATGACGAAAACCTGGCCCGAACGATTTTTGCCAGCAAAATACCGACCGTGAGCGGGGTGGGTCATGAAGCTGACTTCACCATCTGTGATTTCGTGGCTTCGCTTCGCGCTCCGACTCCGACCGGCGCCGCCGTCCTGCTAACCAAAAATCAATATGAAATCGCGCAGATCATCAATGAAAAAACTGCGCTTTTGGCCATTCATCTCAAAAAGGTTTTGGAACAAAAGTTTTACCGTTATCAGGAGATCATTACCAACTATCATTTCCGGAATTTCCGGGAAATTTTGGATCAGAAAGACGCCAGTCTAAGCGCTTTGATCGCCAAACTGGAATCAGTTTCGCCGCTTGGGAAAATTAATGCTCATTTGGAAACGGTCAAAAACTTTGATTCGCGGCTTCAGGCTTACAATCTTCCGGAGAAAATTGCCACTAAGCTGCAATTGATTGACGAAAGAACCGCCAGCCTTCATTATTACATTAATCAGATCATTCGAAACCAGGAACAGAAGCATCAGCAGTTCCTGGAGAAGATTATAATTTTAAATCCTTTGAATTTGATGAAGAAGGGTTACACGCTGACTTATCAAGACGGGGTTTTGCTTACCAGAGCCGCCAATGTAAAAACCGACCGCAATTTGACGGTCAAATTCCACGACGGCGAGATCATCGCCAAACCGGTTGACAGAAACCGGAAAAAAGAGGAGTAAATTATGTTCGAAGAATTACTGAAAGAACTGGAAGAAATCGTTAAACAGCTTGAAAGCGGTACGCTGAGCTTGGAACAAGCCATTGAAAAATATCAAAGAGGAATGGAATTAAGCGCTCTCTGCAAAGAGAAACTTTTGAACGCCAAAGAACTGGTGGTTCAGAAAATGAAATCCGAAAATGATTGATTACCGAACTTTGATCAATTCCACGCTATCCGAATATATCGAATCAATCAAACATCCGAAGCTCAAAGAGGCCATCGCTTATGCTTTGATGCCCGGGGGAAAAAGGCTTCGGCCTTCCCTGACGCTGGCAATGCTTGGCGATTTAGGCATTGATCCTTCGGAAGGGCGTTATGCGGCGGCGGGAATTGAAATGATCCACACTTATTCGCTCATCCATGATGATCTTCCGGCTATGGACAACGACGATTGGCGGCGCGGGAAACCGACGGTGCATAAAAAATTCGGCGAAGCCTTGGCCATCCTGGCGGCTGATGCCCTTTTGACCGATGCTTTTGCTTTTTTTACCCAAGGCCATTTTAAGCCGGAAGTAAAAAACGCCCTGGTATCGCTGGCTTCAAAATCCGCCGGCGGAAACGGCATGGTTCAAGGCCAGGTCTTGGACATTGAATCGACGCACCTTCCCTTGAATATCCATCAGGTTCGCGAAATCCAACTTCGAAAAACCCGGGATCTGATCAACCTATCCGTGATCGCCGGAGCTTTGATCGCCGAATTGGACCCCGCCCAGATCACCAAACTGGAAGAGTTTTCCGATAATTTTGGTTTGGCTTTTCAAATCAAAGATGATCTTGATGATTTAAAAGAAAGAACGAACCTGGAAATCAATACTTACCCATATTTATTGGGCGAAGAACAAGCCCGAACCTTGTTAAAAACTTATCAGGAAAAATCCCTAACGATCATTAGCGAAATTTTTGGGGAGAAGGAACTTTACCAACTTGTAGCGAGGACTTTATGACAAGCATTGAAAATATCGTTTCACCGGATTTTTTGAAAAAACTATCCCTGAAAGAACTTGAACAACTGGCTGAAGACATCCGGAAATTCATCATCCTCAATGTCAGCCGCACCGGCGGCCATCTTTCCGCCAATTTGGGGCTTGTGGAAGTGACCATTGCCCTCCACTACGTTTTTGACAGTCCGCATGACAAACTTATTTTCGATGTCGGGCATCAGACCTACACCCATAAGATCTTGACCGGAAGGGCGGCGCAATTTCCGACCCTTCGTCAAAAAGACGGTTTGAGCGGGTTTCTGAAATATTCCGAAAGCCCCCATGACGTTTGGGAAGCCGGCCATTCCTCCACCTCGATCTCGGCCGCGGCCGGCTTTTTG
>CAYQUB010000102.1:0-5380 GCA_964420625.1 uncultured Bacteroidales bacterium
TGTGTTGGGTGTGTTTGGTTTTGGTGTTGATGATGAAAAACCATAACTTATTCGAAAACATTCCCCAAGCCGCCCCATCGTTTTCTAACAAATGGAATTTAAACAATCCGGGGATGGCGGGATAATCGGTATTCATCAAAAAGTGACTGAAAGCCAAAGCTTTGGTCCCCTGATCGATGATTATCCCAACAATAATTAAAATTAAGCCCAGTATCATGTGCTTTCCTTTCCATGCATTCATCATAATGCCCCTAAAGCCTGAACGGCGCCAACCACAATGATGATGAGAATGACGATCCCGAAACCGGGGTTCAAAAGTTGGTAAAGGAAAATGGCGCCGGCGTCGATGGCTTGCAAGTTGACGATGTCTTTGGCCGCGGCTTGGGCCATTTTAACGGTCAGATAATTGGATAGACCGTTGAAAAACATCAAGGCGATCCAAATCAACGTCAGATAAACGCCGAAAATGGAAAGGTTATAGCCGTAGATCATCAAAAACTGATAGATCATCAACCCGATCGGAAAAACGATCAAAGCCGCCAATAAGAACCCGAAAGCAAAAGTTTTGAAATTTGTTGACCGGTTCAGGTTAATTTCGTAAAATTTCTTGGTTTCTCGTTTCCCGCGAATCCAAAAATTCGGGGATGTTTTTTTGGTTTCATTCATTGATTTCACCCTCCAGATAGGCGATTATTTCCGAAAAGGCGGTGACTCTAACCAATTCGAAGTTAGGTGAAATGGTTTGGTATTTAGCCAAAGCTTCATCGTAATCCTCTGGGTTGACGAAGAAATAACTGACTCCGTAAAGAGCAGCGGTGGCGATTTTTTGCGATACTCCCCCAATGTCCCCAACGGTTCCGTCAACCGCGATGGTTCCGGTTCCCGCGATGGTCTTTCCGCCGGTAATGTCATCCGGAAGAAGGCTATTGTAAATGCTCAAAGCCAGCATGGCTCCCCCCGAACCGCCGATCGAATTCAAATCATTTGAGAGTTCATAGCCCGGGAAGGCATCGGTGATCTGGTAATAAGGAAGGGCTTCAATGCCCAAGCGGAAAACGGTGAGGCCCTCATCGTCAGGATAAGCGGTTTTGCGAGCGGACAGAATAATTTCCGTTTCTTCGCGAACGACGTTCAACGAAAATACCGCATCTTCCAAAATGGCATCGCGAAGCGAAAGAAAATGAGCCAAATCCGTGATCAGGGTACCGTTGATTTGGGTAATGATGTCCCCGACTTTTAGGTTCGTGTTCGATTGTCCCGATACCCAACTGACTTTAATCCCCTCAAATTCTTTGGAGAAAAGGATGGTCGGATCTTTTAGTTGCGCGGCTTCATAAGCCACAATCAAGGCATTGGTGATGCTGATCTCCTTCATGATGACGCCGCGCTGATAGTCATCTTCTTCGCTAAGGTCAGTCAGGGGATCATAAGGGTCAATTTGGACGTCATTTGACAGTTTTGCGATCAAATACTGAAAAAGGGAAACCCGGTAGTGGTTATAGATCCCAATCGTAAAAATGTCTCCCGAATCGTATTCGGTGTCAATGGTCAGAGCCGCATTAGCTTTGTTTTCATTCCCGGTTTGAACGGTATTATTGATCGTTCCGGGAGTGGAAACGATATAATCGACTTTGATGAAAGTCAAGCAAAGCGCCGTACCATAGAAAGCCGTCAAAAAGACCGTCAGGATCTTGACGAACAGCGAACGGTTTTTGAAACCGCCAAAAAAATCTTTCAAAAACGGAATCATCGTCAGCCAACCACTTTGATTTGGAATTCATCCATTTTTCGGTAAGAAACTTTGGAAGCATCCAGCATCTTCTTGGCGGCTTGGTCGCTTGGAGTGTCGGCGTATTTGTCTGACAGGTAAACGATCTCCTTGATGCCGCTTTGGATGAGAAGTTTCGTGCATTCATGACAAGGAAACAAGGTTACATAAATCGTGCAGTTGTCTAACGACGAGATCGAATTGAGGATGGCATTCGGTTCCGCATGCACGACATAAGGGTATTTGGTATCCAGAAATTCGCCGGTGTTCTCCCACGGGAAACAATCATCGTCACAACCGACCGGAAATCCGTTGTAACCGATCCCAACGATCCTTTTTTGAGGATTGACGATGCAAGCTCCCACTTGAGTGCTCGGATCTTTGCTCCGCATCGCGGACAGCAAGGCGACTCCCATGAAGTATTTGTCCCAAGCGATGTAATCATTTCTTTTCATCGGTCTTGACCTCCTCTTCACAGCTTTTCAAGTATTGTTTCAATTCGGCTTTCGTTTTCTCAACATCAGCGAGTTTCATGACGCATGAAGCGGAAGTGCAGAACGAGCATTTATCCGGTAATTTCACGTCTTTTGGGGGTTTTACTCTTTTATTGAGCAAGAAGGTGACGATGAAAATCACCAAAACCCCGAAAATTATCCCCGCTTGGAGTAAAACATTGCTTAAAATCATAATTTTCATCCTTTCAAAAGTTGTTTGATCGCATAATCCGCTAACATGATCCCGGCCGTGGCGGTCACCGGCATGTACGACCCCAGTTTATCAATTGACGCCGGGGTTTCGGTCGAAGCTACGACCATGACGGAGCCGAAAATCCCCGCGTCCCGAAGTTTCTTTCGGATGACCTTGGCCAGGGGATCATAAGCCGTCTTCGAAAGTTCCATGATGGCCATTTTTTTTAAATCCATTTTTTTAGCGGCGCCCATTGAAGAAACGAATGGAACGGATCGTTTTAGACATTCGGTAATGAGAAGATACTTGTCTGGGACACTATCAATGCAATCCACCAAAAAGTCAAACGGAAGCTCAAAAAGATGGCTTTCCGAATTGAATTTTTCCTTAAGAACCGCCACTTGACAGCCGGGATTGATGCGCGCGATTTCTTCCGCGACCAATTCGGCTTTGTTTTTCCCGATGGTATCATAGTAAGCGATGACTTGACGGTTGATGTTGGTTTCGGTGACGACATCAAAATCCTGAATGATTAAAGTGCCGATTCCGGATCTGGCCAGAGTCAAAGCACAGATTCCCCCGACTCCGCCCAATCCGACGACGGCGACTTTGGATTCCTTCAGTTTCGAAAGCTTTTCTTTCCCGATCAAATATTCCAATCGCTCGAAGTTGTTCATTTCTTTAGTTCCAGTTTCAATTCTTTCCATTGTTCCAAAGTCGCGGGAGCCGGGGCTTCGCTCATTGGATCCATGGCATTGGCGCTCTTCGGGAAAGCGATGACATCGCGCAAAGATGGCGAATTGGTAAAGATCATGGCCAAACGATCCAACCCCAGGGCAATCCCGCCATGCGGAGGGGTCCCGAATTTCAGAGCATCAACGAAGAAACCGAATTTCTCCTTGATGTCATCATCGGTCAAGCCGATGGCTTTGAACATTGTGGCCTGCAGGTTTTGGTCATGAATACGAATCGAACCGCTTCCCAGTTCATAACCGTTCAAAACGATGTCATAGCATTTCGAATGGCAGGTCTCCGGGCTAGTCAAAAGCTTGTTAACGTCTTCGTCTTTCGGAGCGGTGAACGGATGATGCGCCGCTACATAACGATTGGTTTCCTCGTCAAATTCAAAGGAAGGCCAATTATTGACCCACAAAAAATGGTATTGATCGTAATTGATCAGGTTCATTTCTTTTCCGAGCAGGTTGCGAAGATAACCTAGGGCCGAATTGACGGCTTTGGCTTCGTCCGCGATGATCAGAATCAAGTCCTTGTCTTCAATGTTAAGTTTCGCGGTTAATTTCTCCAAGACGTTTTCGTCCAGGAATTTGAGGATGGAACCGCTAAAAATTCCGTTTTCGTTTTTTAGCCAAGCCAATCCTTTGGCTTTGTATTTTCGGATGTCCTGGGTCATCTTTTCCAGGTCTTTTCGGGAATATTTTAAAGCCGCGCCTTTCACGTTAAGGGCTTTGATCAAACCATGGTTCTCAATAGTTGACTTGAAGATCGTGAAATCGACGTCTTTTACTTCTTCGCCGATGTTGGTCAGTTCCATTCCAAAACGGGTATCCGGTTTATCGGTTCCAAAGCGATCCATGGATTCCTCGAAAGTAATGCGCGGGAACGGCGTCTTGACGGTGACATTTTTGGTCTCCTTCATGACTTTTGCGAGCATTCCTTCAACAATTTTATAAATGTCTTCTTCGTCTACGAAACTCATTTCAATGTCAATTTGGGTAAATTCCATTTGACGGTCAGCCCGAAGGTCCTCATCGCGGAAGCATTTGACGATTTGATAATATTTTTCAAATCCCGCGACCATCAAAAGTTGCTTGTAAATCTGAGGTGATTGAGGAAGCGCATAAAACTTTCCGGGATGGACGCGCGAGGGAACCAAATAATCGCGGGCTCCTTCCGGGGTGGATTTCCCGAACACCGGGGTTTCTACATCGATGAAATCCAAATTATCGAAATAATTCCGAACGCTGCGGGTGATCTGATGGCGAAGCATCAGATTTTTTTGTAACACCGGGCGCCGCAAGTCCAAATAACGGTACTTCATTCGGAAGTCTTCCAAAGCATCGGTCTCGTCGGCGATGATCATCGGCGGCTGTTCCGCTTCGCTTAAAATGGTTATTTCCGAGGCCACGACTTCGATCTCGCCAGTCGCCAGGTTGAAGTTTTTGCTTTCGCGCTCCACCACTACGCCTTTGACCAAAATGACGTATTCGTTTCGGACGCTTTCCAAAATCGAATAATTGGGATTTTCCGGTTTACAAACGATTTGGGTGATGCCATGGCGGTCGCGAAGATCAACAAAGATCAATCCGCCTAAATTGCGCTTTTTAGCCACCCAGCCAGCCAAAGTGACCGTTTGCCCAACATTCTCCATTCGCAATTCATTATTATTATGAGTTCTCATAAATATTCTCCTTCAGGTAATTAAATATCTCGTTTTTATTGATGGTTTCTTGAGTCTTGGTTATCGTGTTTTTGATCGTCAGACGGTTGTTTTGACGTTCATCGGCGCCGATGATGACGATGAAAGCGGCTTTTTTGTTATCCGCCAGTCTGAACTGCGGTTTCATGGACAAGTTTTGGTAATCGAGTTCGGCGTAGTACCCTTGTCCACGCAAAGATGCGGCCAACTTAAGGCTATCGATCTTGGATTCCTCATCCAAACCGATGATGACGAGGTCGGCGTTGGTCTTAAATTCCGGAATTAAATTTTGGCTTTCCAAAATGCTGATCAAACGCTCGACTCCGAAAGCATACCCGATGCCCGGGATGTCGGGACCGCCGAAGGATTTGATCAAATCCGAGTATTTTCCGCCCCCGCAGATTGCCAAACCTTTTAGTTCGCTACCCCCGCCGAGAACGTACTCAAAAACGGTATCCGTATAGTAATCCAAGCCCCGAACCAACGAT
>CAYQUB010000103.1:0-5267 GCA_964420625.1 uncultured Bacteroidales bacterium
TCAAAAGAATTGGAACAGCATTTTGACGGTGTTGCATTTAGATATATAATATACCGCCAGATAAATAAATTAAATTCTGCTTGCCTTAATCCGGGGTCCGTGATATAATATGAAAGGTAAAAAGTAGAACAGATTATGTTAAGGAGGTTCACTATGGCTCGCAGATGTTATATTACCGGTCTTGGCAACATGTCCGGAAACAGTCGCTCCCACTCATTGGTTGCTTCCCGCCGAAACTGGAAAGCAAACTTACAAAAAGTAAGAATCATTGATGCTGATGGCAAAATGAAACGCGTTTACGTTTCAACAAGAGCATTAAAATCAGGGTTAGTGCAACGTGCTTAATCATGATAGACAAAAGGGCTGAAAAAGCCTTTTTTTATTTATTCTCGGGATCATTGGACTCAATCACCAACAGTTTTTTGTTGTTGACCTCCAAATATCCGTCCCCAATGAGTTCATTGCTCAGACAAAGATTGTCCGTGGGTTCCAAATGATAACCGTTTAGTTCATATTTAACCCCTTTGAGGGTAATGACCGTGCCTTCTTCCAGCGCGAAGAATGACAAATATTGATAGGGGGTCTTCTCCAGTTTGGTGGACCGGCTGACGATCCGAATCAAATTGGCGGTATCGACGATCTCCAGATGATATTGAGAATATTTGATCAGAATGTTGAGGTTGGCGTAAAAATGGTCAAGCCGTCCGCCGGTGGCATTGTAAATGACGATTTTTTCATGAGGGATGTTGATGACTTCCCGGATGGCCAATTCCAAATCGCTATAGTCCTTCTCTTTCGGATAGACTTTGACCTTGGAACAGGAATTGACGACATCCTCAATGTTGCATGAGTCAAAATCGCCGATGCCCAGATCGACGACCAGACCCTTTCTCACGATGTCATGAATTCCGCCATCCACTCCAACCAGCATTTCTTCCGGGCTGGGGCGATAAAGTTTGGTAAACAAATTGCTGCCTGCGGCGACGATTTTTATGATCATAGTTTTTTCAGCCCTCCGATCGCTGCTTCCCGGTTCGCCGATTTGAACACATAGGTTCCCGCGACCAAAACCTCGGCTCCCGCTTGGGCGCACATGGCCGCGGTTTTGTCATTAATTCCGCCATCAACTTCAATCAGATAATGAAAGTGATGGCGGTTTTTTTGTTTCTTCAGGTATTCCAGTTTCGGCAGAGCCGAATCCAAAAAACTCTGTCCGGCGAAACCCGGTTCGACCGACATGACCAGCACCAAATCGACCCGGTCCAAATATGGTTCCAAAACTTCGATCGGCGTTTTCGGCTTGACGGATATCCCGACCCGCGCCCCCAAAAAACGAAGGTAATCGATCATTCCGGACACGTCATCGACCGCTTCAAAGTGAAAGGTCAGATAATCGGCCCCGGCTTTAACGAATTCCCGGGCGTAAAGCTTCGGATCGCTGATCATCAAATGCACGTCAAAAACCAGTTGGACCCGGTTTTTGAGATTTTGGAAAACCACCGGACCCAAAGTGAGGTTCGGAACGAAATGTCCGTCCATTACATCAATGTGAAGAAATTCCGCTCCGCATCTTTCCACGTCCTGGACTTCTTTCAGAAGTTTCAGAAAATCAGCCGATAAAATCGATGGCGCTACGATCATAAGTCCTCCTAGTATTGATTTTTAAGGTTTTCTTTGATTTCTTTGTAAAAAAGCAGGTAATTTTCATAACGGCTGGGAAGAATGCTTCCCTCTTTGGCCTTTTTTTTGATGGCGCAGTCCGGTTCGTCAACATGAAGGCATTTTTTGAATTGGCAATCCTTCCGCGCTGCAAAGAATTCCCGAAAAGTTTGGGAAAAAGTGAGCATGTCAATGTTCGGAAACTCGATGGTCCCGAATCCCGGGGTGTCCGCCACCCAACCGTCGCCCAGTTTCAGAAGTTCTACATGCCGGGTCGTATGTTTTCCCCGGCCCAAAGCCTGAGAGATGGCATCGGTCTTGATTTGAAAACTTCCGTCGAAACAATTGAGAAGCGTGCTCTTCCCCACCCCGCTTTGGCCGGCGAAGGCACAGATCGATCCGGAAATCTCTTGTTTGATCAGTTCGAAGCTCAAACCCCGGCCGGTCGAATAAGTCGTATATCCGATTTGATGATAATAATTGGCTATTTTTAAAAATTCCTCCTGGTTTTCCAAAAGATCGACTTTTGTGAAAACGATGATCGGATGCAAATCGTAATATTCGAAAATCGAAAGCAGGCGATCCAGAAGATTAAGGTTAAGATCCGGTTCTTTGACCGAAAACACCAAAAAAATCTTGTCAAGGTTGGCGACCGCCGGCCGGATCAGTTCATTCTTCCTCGGCAGGACCGCCATGATCGTTTTGGTCTTTTCGTCAACGACGACCCGGTCCCCGACTTTAACCAGCTCTTCGCGCAACCGAAATAAGCCTTTGGGTTTGCATACGAGCAGGCGGCCCTCATTGAAGACGGTATATTCTCCGCTGACGGCTTTGATGACTAGTCCTTGCATTTAAGCTCCTTGACGCGCAATTGGCCGCAAGCGGCGTCGATGTCATGACCCTGTTCTCTTCTCAGAGTGACGTTGATCTTGTTCTTCATCAAGTAATCAAAAAAGATATGAGCTTTCTTTTCGGTGGTTCTTTTAAAAACCCCGGCGGTTTGATTGTAAGGGATCAGATTGACGTACGAATTGAATTCCCGGACATATTCCGCGAGATCGCGAGCGTCATCCAAAGTGTCGTTGATCCCGTCCAACAAGATGTATTCGAAAGTCAGACGGCGATTGGTCCGCGAATAATAATATTTCAGGGCTTTTTTCAAATCTTCCAGATTGTAAGTTTTGTTGATGCCCATGTACTTGCTTCGTTTTTCGTTGGTGGCGAAATGGAGGGAAATGGCCAGGTTGATCTGCAACGGCACTTCCGCGAATTCATAGATTTTCGGAACGATGCCGCAAGTGGAAACGCTGATGTGGCGGCTTCCGATCTCCAGACCCTTGCCATCATTGATGATCTTCACGAACTCGATGACATTGTCATAATTATCGAAAGGTTCGCCGATTCCCATGATGACGACATGGCTGACGCGTTTCTCTTCCAGTTTCAGGTAATTGTCAATGGTCAGGACCTGAAGCACCATTTCGGAAGGTTCCAGATTGCGGATCTTTTTGGTCGTCCCGCTGGCGCAGAAAGCACAGCCCATGTTGCACCCGACTTGGGAAGTCACGCAGACGCTATAACCGTAACTTTGTTTCATCAAAACGGTTTCGATCAGATTCCCGTCTTCCAGCTCAAACAGGTATTTCTTGGTTTCGTCGCTTGAAGTTTGGATGGTTACGGTCTTGAGAACCGGAAAACCAAAATCTTCGGTGAGTTTGGCGATGAAATCCCGTTTGAAGTTGGTCATCTGCGAAAAATCGGTCAGACGTTGTTTGTATATGGCTTCAAATACCTGAGTTGACCGAAATTTAAGGCTGCCATTGGCGATGAAATATTGATCCAGACGATCTCTGGAATAATTGTAAATGCTTGTTTTCACTCTATTTTCTCCTCATTTTACAGATAAAGAAACCGTCGCAATGATATTGAAACGGCAATATCGTCTTTTGTTCGACGGCCCCGAAATCCGGGTGTTTTTCCAAAAAGGCCTTTATCTGTTCTTCGTTCTCCTCTT
This sequence comes from uncultured Bacteroidales bacterium, assembly GCA_964420625.1. Taxonomy (GTDB): domain Bacteria; phylum Bacillota_I; class Bacilli_A; order ML615J-28; family CAG-698; genus UBA2253. The sequence goes on from CAYQUB010000103.1 coordinate 3,674, forward strand.
TGTTGATGGTGCAGGTGGAGTAGGTAAAAAATCCGCCTTTTTTTACAAACGCGTAAGTGCTTTCCAATATTTCCTGTTGCAGCTTCTTGATCTCTTCAATGGCGTTCAGTTGCAAATTGTATTTGATGTCCGCTTTGTGTGCAAGAACTCCCAGTCCCGAACAAGGGACATCGGCCAGGATTTGGTCGAAAGATTCCGGTTCGAGGTGTTCTTTCAGGTTCCGGGCGTCGATCAGCTGCGTTTTCACGTTGGTTACCCCCAGCCGGCGGAAAGCCGTGTCCATCAACTTGAGTTTGTGCAAATAAACATCGCAGGCGTAAATGACTCCGGTATTGTTCAGAAGGGCGGCCAGATGCGCGGTTTTTCCGCCCGGGGAACTGCAAATGTCCAATATGACCTCACCCGGGGCCGGGTTCATCGTTTCCGCGACCAGTTGGGCGGAGAGGTCCTGGATGGTGATTTCTCCGTTTAGGAAGGCTTGGCTTTTTTGGATGTCGCCGGTGACGACCAAGGCGTTTTTCCCGATCGGGGCCACCTTGTATTCGATCTGTTCTTCATCCAATTTGGCGAGGATCTCCTCTTTGGTTCCCTTCAGGGTATTGATCCGGATCGCCGTCTCTTTGACGTTCAAGAACTCTTCCAGGATTTTTTCGATGACGGATGCGTCATAATCCTTAAGCAGATAAGCCACCAGCCACCTTGGAAACGAGTATTTGATGCTCAGGCATCCGATCTCGTCCAAATCGTCCAGACTCCGCAGGGGATTTCTTTGCAAATTCCTGAGGACCGCATTGACGAATGACCCGATGTGCCGGTCTTTGACGTTGGCCAGCTCAACGGCTTCATTCACTACCGCGTAATCCGGGATGCGCATGTAGATCAGTTGGTAAGCGCTCATGCAAAGCAAAGCCCGAACCCAGGTTTTTTGTTTGCGCTGCCCCGCATAAGGCTCCAAATAAAAATCCAGCGTGATCAGCCTTTCGATGGTTCCGTAAACCAGTTTGGTAAACAAGACCCGGTCCTCGGCGGAAAGCTCGAATTTATTCAGAAATTCGTTGACGGCCAGATTAGAGAATGATTTGTTGGTGATGATTTTATCGATGGCTTCAAAAGCCAGTTTTCTTGCGTTCATTGATATCCTTTTCTTAATTTTCCTAAAAAGTCGTTTAAATGCGATCCTTGCAGACTGACGCTCCCGACGGAACCGTGTTTTTGGTCATCCGGAAAATGGAAGTCGCTTCCGGCGGTGATCAAAAGCCCATATTCTATGGCCATTTGGGTGAACATTTCCTGATGTCCGATTTGATTTTTGGAATAGATGGCTTCCAAACCGTCCACCCCCATGGCGATGATGTCCCGGGGATTGGTTTGGGTCAATAACGTCGGATGAGCCAGAATGGCCAATCCCCCGAATTGATGGATGAGATTGATCCCTTCGCCGGTTTTGATCTTGGTTGAAGGAAGGTAAGCCGGACAGCCCCGCCCGATCATGCTTTTGAAAATGTATTCCCGGGTGTACGGAAAACCCTGTTTGATGATTTCCGTGGCGATGGTCCCCCGGGTAACGCTGTCCACCGTGGTCACAAAATCCATG
>CAYQUB010000104.1:0-5226 GCA_964420625.1 uncultured Bacteroidales bacterium
ATCGAAAAGCGCATAAGTTTTGTTGTTGACGGTCGGAATGATTTCCAAAGCGGCCCGGGAAGGATCTTTCGCAGCTTTGGACACGACTTCGCGAATGTAATTGGTCACCAGTTCAATGTTTCTCATGACTTCTTTGGGTTTTTTAAAAACATTGGTATTGATTCTCTGAAGAATGAATTTTTCGTCATTGTCCGTTAGAACCAAATAGGTTTTGTTTATGTGGCCGTTTCCAAAAGGCTCCATTTTGACGGCTCTTTTTCCGAACTCATACATTTCCAATACTCTCTGCATAAACTTATCGCTCCTTAAAATAAAAAATCAATTTGGGTTGATTCTCGTTACCCCTTAAGTATGAATCATTATAGCACAACCAAAGTGGTTATTCAAGTAAAAATTTCTCGCTTTAGAAAAAAATGAGAACGCTTACATAATATTCTTACGGTTTCCGCTGTTTTTGAAAAATAAAAATATTTTTTGACGTCCTGAAAAGAAAATGAGAACTAAAAGTCCTCATTTCGTTTGTATTATAAAAGGGGGTTAAACTTTGGCTTTTGAGTTTTCCGCAATTTCGCTCAGGTACCCCCACCTCGTTATCTTTGTTTCCAATTCGGCTTTCAAAGTTTCCTTCTGCTCATATAATTCCTTTTGAAGAGCGTAATTTTCGTAATTTTTTTCAATTTCCTTAGTTACGGTTTCCAGATGTTTTTCCAATTCCGAAATTATGTTTTCGATTTCGGAGTATTCCTGATGCTCTTTAAAAGTCAATTTTCGAACCGGGTTCTTCTTAACCCGGGGTGATACAAGCACGGTTTCTTTCTCCAGACTGGGTTTTTGGGAAGCAAGAAAATGACTGAAAGACCCCAAATGCGGTTCCAAACGCCCGGTGTCGGTGAACACAAAAAAGCGGTCGCAAACTTTGTCCAAAAAATACCGGTCGTGAGAAGCGACGATGACCGCCCCTTGGAAATCATCAAGATAGGATTCAAAAATGTTCATGGTGGCGATATCCAGATTGTTGGTCGGTTCATCCAAAAGCAATACGTTCGGCGCAGCCATAAGCAAAGCCAGAAGCATCAAGCGCCGTTTTTCTCCGCCGGACAAATTTCCAATCAAAGAATAAGGATTGTCAAAGCAGAATTTCTCGATCATTTGCACGGCGGTGAAGACATTTTTTCCGCTTTTGACGACCTCGGCGATGTTCCTCACAAAATCGATGATTCGCAATCCATCATCCAAAGCTTCGTTTTCTTGCGCAAAGAACCCGATTTTCACCGTCTCCCCAATCTGGACTTCTCCGGAATCCGGTTTTACGGTTCCCGCCATTATTCTTAGCAAAGTGGTTTTTCCGCACCCGTTTTCCCCCACGATCCCGATCCGGGCTTCTTTGGGGACCACGAAAGTAAAGTCGTTCACCAAAACTCGGGAATAACCTTTGGTCACATGATTGAGTTCGATGATTTTATTTCCCAGCCGGCTGGCTGTGCTTTCCAAAACCAGGGTGCTCTTCTTGGTAATTTCCGTTTGGGACAGTTTCTCAAATTGTTCGATCCGCCGGCGATCCTTGGTTTCGCGGGCTTGGGCGCCCCGGCTGATCCAAACCAGTTCTTTTCGCAAAAAGGCGGCCATTTTTCTTTGATTGGCTTCAAGCATTTGGTCTCTTTCAATCTTCAGGTCCAAATATTTGGAGTAGTTGGCGGGGTACTCGCTGATGCTCCCGTTTTCCAGTTCCACGATTTTATTGACGATCCGTTCCAAAAAATATCGGTCATGAGTCACCAAAATAATCGCTTTCGGATAATTGATCAAGTACTTTTCGAGCCAAAGGATCATCTCCCCATCCAAATGATTGGTGGCTTCGTCCAAGATCAGCAGATCGGCCGGGCGGATCAGCGCCGAAGCCAAAGCCAAACGCCGTTTTTGCCCGCCGGACAAATCTTTTACTTGCGCTTGAAAATCCAAAAAGCCAAGTTTGGCGAGAATAGTTTTCACTTCATGTTCCTGAAGGTCATCCATTTTTTTCCCCGCTCCGCGCTTTGCTTCATCAAAGACCGTCAGTTCTTCATTCGCTTCAATGTTCTGAGACAGGTAACTGATCTTCAGAAGCGGGCTTTTCCGAATCGATCCCTCATCGGGGTCTTCCAATCCGGCGAGAACTTTTAAAAGCGTCGTCTTTCCAGTGCCATTGTTGCCAATGATTCCGATTTTGTCTTTTTCGCTGACGGTCAGGTTGATTTTATGAAACAGATCTTTGATCCCGTATGATTTGCTTATTTCCTCAGCCGTTAAAATCATGTTTTTTCCTCAAATCTTCCTTTAATCGAAAAAAAGATATTATTCACAAATATCTTTTTCGCCGTTTTGATTGGCTTCGATCAGTTTCATAAAGTTGGCGTTTCGGGACAGCCTTTGGAAAACCAGTACCCCCAAAATGCTGACCACCGCGAATTCACCGAGAGCTACCGAAACCATCGAGGCCACCAAATCCAGTTTTATTAAATAATGCAGCTCCAACCCCACGATAATCGCGTTAAAGACGACCGGGAAAAGCGAAGCCACGAACAGGTTCTTGCACCGGACCATAAAAAGACAAGACAGCACCGTGGCGAGCGTCCCGAAGATCATGTCATATACTCCAAGCGGAGAAAAGATGTTCGCAATGAAGCACCCCAGCGTCAGTGCATACGCATATTCTTTACGATAAAAGCAAAGCAAAATCAATATTTCCGAGATCCGAAATTGGATCGCGTCATAAGAAAACGGATTCCAAACGGTCGTGACTACGTATATTGAAGCTACAAAGGCCAACTTCGTAATCGTTTTTACATTTAACATTAAAATTCTCCTTGTTTTTTTGAGATGGTTAGGCAAGGAACATCTCTAGTTTGATATTATAACACGATCGGGACGAACTGGCAACTTAAACCTGCATTTCGTAAAGTCCATATTTTTTCTTGATTCTTTCCAGTTTGGAAAGAATCGGATTGGATAAAACCAGAAGAAAAGCCACATTTGAGACCACGTACATGATCATGGTTGGCAGCGATGCCGCTACAAAAGCCAAATATCTGGTCAATACAAAAGCATTGTCCACGGCCAAAGCCGTCCAGATATCCAAAATCAGAGAATATCCAATCCCCGCGAGGATTCCGTAAGGGATGATGAACCAGATCTTCCGGGCGTCTGCTCTTTTAAAGATCATTCCCGCCCCAAATCCGATGATCCCCCAGGCAAACATTTGGAACGGAGTCCAAGGTCCCTGGCCGAAATAAAGATTGGACAGCACCGCGGTCAAGGCTCCGACCATGAATCCCATCTCCGGACCGAAAGCAATGCCCACCAAAATGGTCAGCGCGGCTACCGGTTTGAATCCCGGCACGGTCGCAAAGGCAATGCGGCTGACCACGCCGATGGCAATGAAGACCGCCACCAAAACCATTTCCCGGGGATCGGGTTTGCGTTTTTCAAAATGAATGAAAAAGGGAAGGCAAGCCAAAAGAGCGATCAACAAAGAAATGACTTCATATTGTTGGTCGTCGTAAAGCCAATATCCAATCAAAGCCAAAGCCGGGATGATCATGATCCAAACCGCCCAAGAAATTATTTTTCGCATATTTCACCGTTTCTTTTGGCCAAGGCGATGACTTCTTCTTCGGTGATCAGCTGATCATACATATGTCGGGAAATCCGGTTGGCGGCAGTCGTGTAATAATTGTTTCCCGAGAAAAACTGATTGGGAGCGGCCACCGAAATGATCTCGCCATCAAAGATCATGGCACAGCGGTCGCTGATCCGGGCGGCAAATTCAAGGTCATGAGTAACCAACAAAATGGTTTTGCCTTGTTTTTGCAGATCCCGAAGGATGGCAATCAGTTTCGTCTTCAGGCGGGCATCCAGCCCTTTGGTCGGTTCATCAAGCAAAATGATGCTTGGGGAGACCAAAAGGATTTTCGCGAGAGCCACTTTTTGTTGTTCGCCCCCGGACAAATCAAAAGGATGCTTTCCCAAAATTTCCTTCAGTTCCAGGTTTTTTATGACTTCGCTGACCCGATTTTGGAAGATTTCATCAGCGATCCCCAAGTAATTTCCCATCTCGTTCAATTCTCTGCAAACCGTTTCTTCAATAAAGAGGTCTTCCGGATTTTGGGGAAGAAAAGCCAAAGGTTTTTCCAACCCGCGGTCATGGTCACCATCCGGGGAGATCTTGATTTTTCCCTGATAGGTCTTCACGATCCCCGCGATGACTTTCAAAAGCGTGGTCTTTCCGCTGCCATTTCCCCCAACGATCGAAAAAATCTCATTTTGGCGGATCTTCAGGTTTAAACCCCGGAGCACATCCGCTTCCTTTCTTTCATAGCGAAACCATAGGTCACGGAGGTCGATCGCCAATTCCGAATGATCCGGTTCGGTTTTTATATCTAAGGAAAAGGTCCGGTACCGATTGGCGAAATGTTTGGAAAGAAACTCTTTCCCGGCCCGAACGGTCAGCGGACAATGGTCATCGACCATCAGCCCATGGAAAATTTTCACGGCGCTCGGCAAACCGATGAACAGGTCGTCATCTTTAAGTGTCTTGCCGACTATTTCCGGCTTTTCTTGCATTATGATCTTGCCGTAATTCATGATGATGATCTGATCGGCGATTGGAAAAACCTCTTCCAGACGATGTTCGACCATGATGATGGTCAATCCCAATTCTTGGTTCAGTTTCCGAAGCGTCTGAAGAAACTCGGAAGCCGAGATCGGATCCAATTGACTGGTCGGCTCATCCAAAAGCAGAATTTTCGGCTGCATCACCATGACGCTGGCCAAATTCAGAAGCTGCTTCTGTCCCCCGGATAATTCATCAGTCCGTTTTCGGAACCAACTGGTGATCCCGAAGAAACTGGCCATTTCTCCGACTCGGCGGCGAATGGTCTGTCGATCACAGCCCAGGTTTTCCAGGCCAAAGGCCAGTTCTTGATAAACCCATTCGGAGACGATCTGCCGATCGGCGTTTTGAAAAACAAAGCCGATTTCTTTGGCTTTCATCTCCGGGTCCGGCTTTTCCAGGGCTTCTCCCCGATAAATAATTTCCCCGGTGCGGGTCCCGAACGGGGCCAATTCCGATTTAATCAGCCGAAGCAGAGTCGTTTTTACCCTGGCGGGCGAACCCCACAACAAAGTAAATTTCCCTTCCCCCCCGGAAAAAGAGTTTTCGTCAAAGGCCGGCTTTTCTTTGTCCGGAAA
>CAYQUB010000105.1:0-5189 GCA_964420625.1 uncultured Bacteroidales bacterium
ACCACCGAAGCCGCAAACATTTATTCAGGGTTTTTCCAAAACTTTGTAACCGACGAGGAAGGAAATCTTTTGGGTTCTTGGGGCCTGAAGGGGCATTTGTTTGGAACTGACGAATACGGACGCGATGTGTTCGCGCGCGTAGTCAACGGCGGAAGAATTTCTTTGACCATCGGTTTGGTCGCTGTCATTATTTCTACGACCATCGGGATCATCGTCGGCGGAATCTCCGGGTTCTATGGCGGAAAAGTCGACATCTTCTTGATGCGATTCGCGGAGATCGTCGGATCCATTCCGTTCTTCCCAATCGCGATGACGCTGTCGGTAATTCTAAATCAGACTTATCCGGACTTTGGTCCGACGGAAAGAATGGTCATGATCATGTTGATCTTGGGTGTTCTCAGTTGGACGGGACTGGCTCAGTTGATCCGGGCAACCATTTTGTCTGAACGCGAAAAAGAATTCGTGGTTGCGGCCAAAGCTTTGGGAGTTAAATCCCGGGCCATCATTTTCAAACATATCATTCCGAACGTTCTGACGATCATCATCATCAACGCAACCTTAAGTTATGCAGGCTCCCTTTTGACTGAATCGGGATTGTCGTTTCTGGGATTTGGCGTCCAACTGCCATACCCTTCTTGGGGAAACATGCTGTCCGGCGCCCAACAGATGGAAGTCATCAAGAGCTATTGGTGGCGTTGGGTCTTCCCATCGATCTTTCTGTGTATTGCTACGATCAGCATCAACATCATCGGAGATGCCATCCGCGACGCGGTTGACCCTCGGTCGAAGGAAAGGTAGGAGGATAAATAATGTCATTATTGGAAGTAAAAGATTTATATACGTTTTTTAAAACCAAACGCGGAACCGTGAAAGCGGTCAACGGCGTTTCCTACACCCTCGAAGAAGGCAAAACTTTGGGCATCGTCGGCGAAAGCGGCTCGGGAAAGAGCGTTTCCGCGATGAGCATCTTAAGACTTTTGGACGGTAACGGCTACATTGACAAAGGCGAAATCATCCTTGAAGGCACCAATCTGATCGAGGTCAGCGAAAACGCCATGATGCATGTGCGCGGAAACAAAATTTCCGTCATTTTCCAGGAACCGATGACCTCTCTTAATCCGGTTTTCACCGTCGAAAGACAAATCGGCGAGGTCTTCCAGATTCACCAAGGCATGAGCAAAAAAGAATCATACGTGAAGAGCGTTGATTTGCTTCGCGAGGTCGGAATTTCCAACCCGGAAAAAGTAGCGAAAACCTACCCGCATCAGCTGAGCGGCGGAATGCGCCAAAGGGTCATGATTGCCATGGCTCTCGCTTGCAAGCCGCGAATTTTGATCGCCGATGAACCGACGACCGCTTTGGATGTCACCATTCAGGCACAAATATTAAAATTAATGAATGATCTTAAAAAAGAGTCCAATATGGCCATCATTTTCATTACCCACGATTTGGGCGTGATCAACGAAATGGCCGATGACGTCGCCGTCATGTATTGCGGCCAAATCGTGGAAAAAGCTCCGGTTGAGGTTTTGTTTGCTCACGGCAAATATTCTCACCCTTACACCGAAGGCTTGATGACGTCGATTCCGCGCTTGTCGACGGAAAAAGAACGGTTGGAAGCGATCCCTGGTTCGGTTCCGCATCCGCTCGATTTACCGAAAGGCTGCAAATTCTGCCCGCGCTGCAAATATGCAACGGAAAAATGTCAGAACGAAGAACCGGATCTGATCGCTGTTTCCGACATTCAATCCGTCCGTTGTTTCTATCCGGACATAGAGGAGAGAAAAAATGGGAAAAAGTAAAGTATTGACCAATGAGCCGTTGATCAAGATCTCCGGCATGAAGAAATATTTTCCGCTCAAGAAAACCAGCCTTTTTCAAAGGGAGGTTCTGACCGTCAAAGCCAATGACGGCATTGATCTCGTCATTCACAAAGGCGAAACTTTGGGATTGGTCGGCGAAAGCGGCTGCGGAAAATCCACCCTGGGCCGGGTCCTTCTCCAACTGTATCCTCAGACTTCCGGAAAGATCATCTATTACGGATATACCCTTGAAGAGTACTCCCCGCGTTATTTGTTCTCGGAAATCCGAAGACTGAAACGGTCGCGAAGAAAATATCAAAGTCTGCTGGCAAAGTTGCCTTTGATCGAACGCTCGATCCAAAAAGCGAAAAACAATCCGAAACAGGTGGCCATCCGCGAAGGATACGGCCGTCAGGTTCAGATCTTAAAATCGGAATGCGAAGCCATCGCCGAAAAATGTAGAAGCGAATACGGGACTTTCATTTCCGTCAACAAACCAAAAGTTTTTAAACATTATCTGAAACTTGATGCCAAGGTCTACAAAAACGAGGACAAGATTGCCAAACTGGAAATGAACATCAGCCGTTTCGAGGTCGATTTGGAAAAAGCCAAACTGATCAAGAATCCGAAAGCGGAAGCCGAAGTTGCGGCCATCAAAAAGCAATTGGAGAATGCGGACTTGAACCTGATCGCTGATTTGAACAAAAAATTGGGCATCGCCGAAAGACGCGCACAAGCCCATGTCATCGATGTCGACCTGGAGATCCGCCAAGCCCAAAAACACATTAATCTGATCAAGACCGACAATGCGCAAATCATTGCCCGGATCAAATCCGGGCTGGAGAAAAGCATTGAGCTGAACACCGAGACCCTGACCGCTTTGGTTAATGGCAAGACCGAACATTTCCTCAAGCAACAAAAGATCAAAGAGTATGAGGAATTCATCAACTTTACCAACGAACAGCAGAAAATGGCCAAGATCAAAAAGAGAATCGATGGCCTGCTCAGCAAAACCGCGAATGTTACCGGGGCTTTCATTCTTTCGGATGACATTGACGGAATCTCGAGGAAATTGTTCCAAAACATCGATCTGCTGCATCACATCCAGCTCAACAAAGACAAACTGACCCTTTTGAATGTAAAAAAATTCAAACTGCAACAAAAGGCCGCCAATCCGGAAAACAAGTATACCCAATTTCAAATCGACATTTTCAATGAAAGAATCGACAAAGTTGACAAAAAAATCCAGGCCTTTGAAACTCAGGACGACGAATTGACCGCGGAAACCCATAAACTGACCGAAGAGATCAAAAAAGCCAACGAAAGTCTATCTGGCCAAGAGATGTACGAGACTTTGGAAAACCAAAAAGAAAAAGGCCTTGACCTGTCCCGCTTGACCCACGAGGAAATGCGCCGGCTGCGTCAGGACATGCAACTGATCTTCCAGGATCCGTATTCTTCGCTCAATCCGCGTCTGACCGTCGGCCAGATCATCGGCGAGGGATTGAAAGCTCACAATGTGGAAAACAAGAGCAAAGATTCCTATCAGGACATCATTCTGAAGACCATGGAGAAATGCGGCTTGGCGCCGTATATGCTTCATCGTTATCCGCATCAGTTCTCCGGCGGACAGCGTCAGCGGATCGGGATCGCCCGAGCCCTGGCCGTCAATCCGAAGTTCATCGTCTGCGACGAAGCGGTCAGCGCCCTTGACGTTTCCATTCAGTCTCAGGTCATCAACCTGCTTGAGGACTTGCGAGACGAAGAAAAATTGACTTATCTGTTCATATCGCATGACTTAAGCGTCATCAAACACATCAGCGACCGGATCGGAGTCATGTACCTTGGCAAGATGGTGGAATTGGGAAACTCCGACGATGTTTACAAAAATCCGCTTCACCCTTATACCAAAGCGCTGATTTCCGCGATCCCGACTACCGATCAAGGAGAGAAACATCGAATTTTCTTGGAAGGAGACATTCCGTCGAATGTCTTCCCGCCGAGCGGATGCAAGTTCCGAACCCGTTGCCCGTTGGCCCGAAAGGAATGCGCGCGTGCCGTTCCGGAATTCCGGGAAGTCGAGCCGGGACGATTCGTTGCGTGCCATTTCTATGAAGAAACAAGAAATATTAAACCGAATTAAGATTACCCCCGAGAAGGAGCGCATCGCCAGGGAGAACCTGGCGAAGACTCCGCTTGAGAAAGGCGACTTCAAAGCTTTGCTGATCGCTTCTTTCTTGATGTTCGTTCTCCCGACCTTGCTGGTGCTCGGGGTGCTGGCCTTCATCATGTGGCTGTTGTTTTTTGCCGGAAGGTAAAAAAAAGAAGGAGGGACCATGATTAAAATTTACACTTCTCCGAGTTGCTCATCCTGCCGCAAAGTCAAAAAGTACTTTCAGCAATATAAAATTCCTTTTACCGAGAAGAACATTCTGACCACCCCTTTGTATCGGGAAGATATCTACAAAATGCTGATGAACAGCGAAAACGGATTCGAAGACATCATCTCGACGCGATCCAATGTTTTCAAGGAAATGAATGTTGACTTGGGGAAAATGAAAACAAACGAGTTGGTGGATTTCATCGTCAGTAACCCGAGCGTTCTGAAACGTCCGATCATCGTGACGGATTATGAAATACAGGTCGGATACAATGACGATGACATCGAATTATTCTTTCCCCCGGAATTGCGCGACATCGAATGCCAGGATTGCGTGCCCCCAAAGGACTGCGATTATCGCAACAACATCAAGATTCTCAACAAACCGGTTTAAAGTCAAAACAAAACAGCCAAGAAATTCTTAGCTGTTTTTTTAACTCAGGCGCTTAAAAGCATTGTAAGCCCGTTTGATTTTTTTGTCTGATTTTTTGTATTGGATCTCCAATTCGCTGATGATTTGGATGAACTCTTTTTTACCGCCGCTGTAAGTCTTGGCTTCGTATTCCAGTTCATAGTCGGTCATTCCCAGGTAATCGCTCTTGTCGATGAAAAGCACTCCGGTTTTGAAAGGCATGTACATTCTCAGGGTGGAAAGGCTCAAGAAATTGACGAGTTTCTGGTTGCCGATCAAGGCCGCCAATTCAACCCGGATTTCGCTTTCGGGAGCAATGCCGGTGGCTTTGATCTCGTTGAAAGCATCCTGATCGATGGGAATCGTCGTTTCTTGCATGCTATACCCTTTTTTGCGTTTCAGGGTCATTTCCAATTCATCCCGTTCCCGGACGCGAAGCGAAGCGTCCAAAGCTTTCAAAGAAAACCTGGGCGTATCAAAGTAATGATTGGTTTGGTAATCGCTGCGATTTCCCTTGAATTTCTCCAGTAACCGCTCATATTCTTCTTTCGTCAAAAGCGTTTTGAATTCTACTTCCGTGTTGGTATGCATAATT
>CAYQUB010000106.1:0-5093 GCA_964420625.1 uncultured Bacteroidales bacterium
GGCTTCGGTGGTGTTGCGAAGCGATTTCGGAACATCGGTGGCTCCGTAAGTTTCGCTTCCCCAAGAATAAACCGAGCCGTCATCCAAGATGGCAGAGATGTGCTGGAAATTGTCTGAGCCTTGAGCGGCTTTGGATATCTTCACGACGTGGCCCTGAATGGCAGGATCGAAGTTAAGTTCTTTGGAGAGGTTGTCCCCCCAAGCCACGATCGTTCCGTCGTCTTTTAGACAGATGGCACTTCCCGCGGTGGTCACCAATTGGACGACCCCGGTAAGCTGATCGGTCGGAATGTTCGTTGAAAGCGAACCGGTTCCCATGACCTTAATGGTCCCGTCATCAAGCAGGAAGGTAATGTTTTCCCGAGAGAATCCCGCGTAAATTGGGCTTTTGCCCACTAAACCTTTCGCGATGTTATAAGGACGTTTGGCTGTGTTTCCCCACATGTAGGCTTTGTTAGCATTGGTGATGACCATCGTAACCTGGTTTTCGGCGATGACATCCAATACCCCGCCGTCGTCGATGATTTCCTGAACTACGTTTACGGTTACTGACATTCCGATGCTGTTTTTAGTTTGCAGAGCGGTCGGAATGGTGGTAAGTCCAAACGATAAAGTATCAGTGACCACGCCGAATGAGATCAAAGATCCATCCATCTGTTCCAAAATGAAGTGATTGGTTCCGGACCAAACTCTGGTGGCTTTCAGGCCGGTGGTGATGGCTTGTCCATAGACCAAGTCTTCTGGGGCGGCGAGACCCATCGGGAATTCTCCCGCGATATGATCGACATCGATTCCCCAGAGGTAAACATTGTTCTCTTTGTCAATTCCCATACTGTAAGTGGAAGAAACCGCAATGTCCAATATTCCGTTTTCTTTCAACCCTTTGGGAACATCAAGCAGCGAAAATCCGGGGCTGGTGTTGCCCTGAGTCGTATTGATGTAAAAAACATCGGCTTTGATGAAAATGCTTCCGGCGAAACAGAACAGCAAAACGCCAATGAATACTGTCAATCCTATGATCGCCATCTTGTTTCTTAAGAATTTTTTGGCCGTGACGCGCAAAGGGCTTTGAACAGCCTCTTCTTCAAAGATGGTCATTTCTTTGTTGTTTCCGAGGAATCCCCGGACAAAGGCCGACTTAATGGCTCGGCCGATGACAATAAGTATTTCTTTTATATTTTGAAATAAATTTCTTTTTTTCATATTTTACCCCAACTTGACCCTTGGATCAACAACCGTGTAAAGCATATCAAGCAAAAGATTTCCAACCAATCCCAGCATTGTATAAAAAAGATTCATTGCCAGGATGACCGAATAATCCGGTCCTTGCATCAGGGCGTCGTAAAGGGTTTTCCCCATGCCCTTCCATGCGAAAATGGTTTCGGTAATGGTCGATCCTCCGAAAATGCCCAGTATCCAACCGGTCATGATGGTTACGACCGGAATCATGGCGTTTCGGAACGCGTGGGAATAAATAACGACTTTTTCTCGCAGCCCTTTGGCTCGGGCGGTGCGAATGTAATCTTGTTGTAAAATGTCAATCATGGTTCCTCGAACATATCGGGTAATCCCCGCTAACGATGAGATGGTCAAAACAAATACCGGAAGAATCATGTACTTCAGATTGTCCAATAGCCTTTGAAACCATGTCATTGCTTCGCGAACGATTATTCCTGAGTTGCTTCCGCTACTCGGCAATATTCGCAACCAAGCGGAAAAAATTAAAATTGAAATCAAAGCAATGAAAAAACTTGGGAGGGACATACCAACGATGGTAAAAATTTGGACGCCGTTGTCAAAGGTGGAATACTTTTTGACGGCCGTTTTAATTCCAAGCGGAAAAGTGATTATGAAAACAAAAAACATAACCAAAAGATTAAGTTTTATAGTGTTTAGCATCGGCGCTTTTACATAATCAAGCACTTTCACATGACCGGCCAACGTGTATCCGAAATTTCCGGACAAGGTTTCTTTCAGCCACATGAAATATTGGACAATGACCGGCTGGCCGATTCCTAAATCGATTTGCGCCTGCTTCAATTGAATCATGTATAATTCCGGGTTGGTTTGTTTCAGGGTCTGGTCGACGTAAGCCATGACTCTGGCCATGTCGCCCCCTGGTATCGATTTATACAGAAAGAACAAGATGATAGTTATTATGAACGCGACAAAAATAATGTATAGAATTCTTTTTACTATATATCTAGACACATTAGTTTCCTCCTTTTTCAAAAATTAGGAGATTGGCTTACGCCAATCTCCTTAATTTCATGTCTAATCGGCTGAATTACTATCTTACAATGTTCGCGTATAGAACAGCTTCAGTCATTGTCCATTCTGCAGTAACTTCATAGTTCTTCAGTTCAGGAGAATAGAAAGCATGATACATATCGGAATACAACGGTAATGTCGGTAACAACAAGTTGTATCGATATTGGAACTGTTGCCAAGCGTACAGATATTCTTCGTCAGTGGCAGCTCTCATCATTCTTTCGGCAGCATCCAACATTTCTTCGTCATACAAGTATTGAATGTTTGCTCCGCCGTCCCATCCCCAATATTGAATGGAGACATCATAGTAAGGTTCGAACAATCCGGTGTTGAAACCTGTTCCTAAGTTGACCATATGATATTCTCTCATGTCTGGTTCGACGACTTCGCCGCCGACTTCGACTTCATATGCAGGGATTTCATTAACGGTCCACTCGCCGTCGCCATTTAGGTCTTCAGGCAACAAATAGCCGTCGCCCTCAGCTCCGTAATAGTGAGTATACAGCAAAGTGTTGAAATCCATCGGTTGGTCTCTGATTTCCATTCCGACTGCCATTGCGTTCGGTAACAATTGGGCACGGATCAAGTCAGATACCGGGTTGCCGGTAGTGTTAGCCCAAGGAACGCTCAGTTTTACAAGTTCGGTTCCGACTAATTTGTAACGGACAGCGCCTGCTTCTTGAACATATGCTCCGCCAATGGCGTTCTTATTCCATCCGTCAGCCACCAACAATTCAATGGCTTTAGCTGGGTCATAACTGTAAGAGTTCAGAGCGACCAGGTCCCCTTCAGAATCGCGGCCTTGAACGATGCCGTCTTCATCTTCGGAAGCTCCGACCATCCATTGTGCCAATCCATATTCGCCGTTCGGAAGAATTCCGTAACCGCGAGTGTAGGTCTCCAAAAACAAGTTTCTGTTAATCAAATAAGCGATGGACTGACGAACAGCGGTGCTTGATGTTGGGCCGGCAGCTGGATCGCAGTGGAATCCAATCAATCCGTAACCATTACGGGAGAAGGTTGTGAAGTTGATCTTGCCATAAGCGACTTCTTCCAGTCCCGCGATGATGGCGTTTCCGCCGGAAACAGTTTCGATCAGGTCAATTTCGCCATTCAACAATGCCTGCATTTGCGTAGCAGTAGTAACATACTTGAAAACAACGTTGTCAATGTCTGGCAATTTTCCTTCATAGTTTCCTTTGTACAAATCATTGACGGTCAAAGTTACTGTCGATGTTGATTCATCAAAGTCATACAGATCATACGGTCCGCAAGTGACAGCGATGTCATAACGATATCCGGCGCCGTCTTGGTCAACCGTTGCTGCCAAAGCTTCAGCAGTCCAAGTTCCGGTAATCTTAGCGCCTTCTGTTCCTTGTGCAATGTCAGCATTCGGAGCGATTACATGCATTGGATAAGGAGTTGCAGAATAATACAAGAATTCATAATAGTAAGGGAAGCGATCTGCAGCGATGGTGATGGAGAACTTATAATCGCTGATTAGGTCAACGCCGGTCAGTTCATCCAATCCGTCTGCGTTTGCAACAACGTCTGCATAAGCTTCGCTGCCGACGATGTCGCCGGTAGTGGTCAATGATTTACCGATTGCATCTGCGAATACCGGGTTGATTGACAGTAACATTGCGAACACATAGTCTTTCGCATCGATCCCGGTTCCGTCGTTCCATAGCAAGTCTTGGTAAATTTCGATGGTGTAAGTCTTGCTTTCGTCATCGTTGACAACAGTGGTCAATTCTTTGACAACGGTTGGGTCAACCATGTAACGAGCAGCTTCTTTTTGATAGGATACGGTTCCATAACCGAAAGTCAATGTTCTGACATCGGCGTTGGTTGCATTATTTCCCCAGAATGTTCCAAACATATTGACGCCGGCTTCAGTTGTCGATCCGACTGTTAAAGTTGTAAGCGGTCTAACAACGATGGTCTTTGTCAATGATCCAACTCCTGCAAGAGCAGCGGTGATTACAGCAGTACCAGGAGCAACAGCAGTTACGACACCATTCGCAACAGTCGCAACGGCTGCATTGTTTGATGTCCAGGTAAATGCTGGGCTTGGTTTATCTGTTGTAGCGGTCAAGGTTAGGGTCTTGCCCACTTTTACGGATTCATCGCCGGTTAAAGCAAATGAGAATTCCGTAACGTTGATTACCAGGAATTTTTCTCCCAATCCCTCAACGCTTACGGTAATGACGGCAGTTCCAAGCGCAACGCCAGTAACAACGCCATTGCTGACTGTAGCTTTGCTTATATCGCTTGATGTCCAAACGAATACAGCTTCGGGCTTTTCAGTCGCAGCGGTTAAGGTGATTGTTTCTCCGACTTTTACGCTTTGTGCGCCTGTGAGTTCAAGAGTGTAAACCTCTTCACCACATCCCACAAATACTAACGCAAGAGCCAAAAAGAAAAATAAACTTAAGAATTTTTTCATTTTTTCCTCCCATTTTTTTCACCCGTGCCATGAGCTCAAGTGATTAACTTTATTATACACACCGCCAAAATCAATGTCAACAAATATTTTTTTTCGTAAGCGTTTTTATGGGCGTTTTTCGGGTTTTTCTTCGATTTTTTTGTTATAGAAATCGCTTACATCGCCATTTTCTCGTTTTTTTCATTTATATCTTGTTGTATTTTCAAAAAGGGTGTATAATCATGGGCACAAGCGATGAGAAGAAATAGTAGGGAAGTTCTTCGGTTTCCCAGCGATTGTTGGTGAGTGCAAGCAACAAATACCGAATCTCCCGAATGGATCTTTGAGCGCGGCGAATAAATGCGCCGACGGTTCGTCCCCGTTAAGGACTTTG
>CAYQUB010000107.1:0-5027 GCA_964420625.1 uncultured Bacteroidales bacterium
TGGCCGGGATCCGGAATTTATCTCACCAAAGGTAAAAAGGAAAAAACCATGTTTCTAAATAAAACCGAAATTAATAATCGGCGCGGAGGGAAAGGAAGCGTCATCGTTGAAAAATGGGATGTCCTTCCCCCTCATTGTAAATTATACAGCCGGATCACCATCCCCAAGCATTGCTCGATCGGCGAGCATGTCCATACCGATGACGAAGAAATGATTTATTGCCTGTCCGGAAACGGGAAAGTCAGGATCAACGGTGTTTGTCATCCGTTTCTTCCGGGGATGGTTGACCATACCCAAAAAGGCGGCCATCATTCGATGATCAACGATGATCCCGAACCTTTGGTCATTTTGGCCGTCATTACCGAGTAAAAAATCATATTCGTTGACATTTGGTTATTTTTTTTGATATAATCGATTGCAAAAAAGGGAGAGAATCATGAATAAAAATTTAGTGATCGTGGAGAGCCCGGCCAAATCGCAAACCATTGCGAAATATTTGGGCGATGATTTCACCGTTGTCTCGAGCAAGGGTCACATTCGTGATTTGCAAACCCGAGGTTTCGGAGGGTTCGGAGTTGACATCGAAAACAACTTCACCCCGATGTACATGAACATCGCCGGAAAATCCGAGCTGATCCGCGAATTGAAAAAACAAGTCAAACAATCGAAAAAAGTCTATTTGGCCACTGACCCGGACCGCGAAGGCGAAGCCATCAGCTGGCATCTTTACGATGTCCTGGGATTGGAAAATAAGCCTTACGAACGGGTGGAGTTCCATGAAATAACGAAAGCGACGGTTCTGAAAGCTTTGGAGAACGGCCGAGACATCAACATTGATCTCGTTCATTCCCAGGAATCGCGCCGGATCCTGGACCGGATCATCGGCTTTTCGCTATCGAAACTGCTCCAGAAGAAAATCGGGTCCCGTTCCGCCGGGCGCGTTCAGTCAGTCGCCTTGAAACTGATTTGTGACCGCGAAATAGAAATCCGGGCTTTTGTTCCGGAGGAGTATTGGGAAATCTACCTGGAGTTCCTCAAGAAAAACCATAAACTGAAAGCCAAACTCATTGGCTTTCGGGGCGGAAAAATTACTTTAACAAACCAAGCGGAGGCAGAGGCCGTCGTCGGAGCTTTGGGCGAAGATTTTACGGTTTCTTCCATCACCAAGAAAGAACGGGAAAAGACGCCGCGGCCGCCGTTCATTACCTCAACATTGCAACAAGAAGCTTCCAATCGTTATAATTTCGTTTCCAAAAAGACGATGATGATCGCCCAAAAGCTTTACGAAGGCGTGGAACTGACCAATGAACGGGTCGGTTTGATCACTTACATGCGAACCGATTCGGTGCGGCTGTCCGGGGAATTCGTGACCGAAGCCAAGAATCACATCACCAAAGAATACGGAAAAGCGTATTTCCGGGGCTTGCATGTCAGCGGTCCCAAAGGGAAGAACGTTCAGGATGCCCATGAGGCTATCCGGCCGTCATCGCTGGCTTATGATCCCGAGTCCGTCAAAGCATCTTTGAGCGCCGATGAATATAAACTATACGCGCTGATCTATAATCGGGCTTTGGCTTCGCTGATGAGCAATGCGATCATTGAAGACGAGAAACTGAAGATCGAAAACAACGGTTATGAGTTTGAGGTCGGCGGCGAACGCGTCATCTTCGACGGGTACCTGAAACTGGACAATGACAACGGCGAATATCAGCCGCTTCCGAGTTTTGAACTGGAAGAAAAACTAAGCCAGCCGAAGATCGCGACCGAACAGAAGTTTACCGCGCCCCCGCTTCGTTATTCTGAAGCCCGGCTGATCAAAAAAATGGAAGAATTGGGGATCGGACGGCCCTCAACCTATGCCATGACCATGGATACGCTGAAAACGCGCTACTACGTGACCGTCGAAAAAAAGATGTTCATCCCGACCGAACAGGGGGAACTGACCTCCGAACGTTTAGACAAATTCTTCAGCCACATCATCAACGTCAAATATACCGCGGACATGGAAGACGTTTTGGATAAGATCTCCGAAGGAAAAAAAGTTTGGCATCAGGAACTGAAATCGTTCTATGACGAATTCATGCCGGTGCTGGAATATGCGACCGAACACATGGAAAAAACCTATCCGGTCTACGTTGACGAGGAATGCCCGCTCTGCGGAAGCAAACTCGTTCAGCGAAACGGCCGGTTCGGCCGCTTTTTGGCTTGCTCGGCCTTTCCGAAATGCCGCTACATCAAGAAAAAAGAAACCGCCGCCCCGGTGGAAACCGGCGTAAAATGCCCGAATTGCGAAACCGGGTATCTCGTGGAAAAAATAGCTACCCGCGGGAGGACCAAAGGCAAGAAATTCTATGCTTGCAACCAATACCCGAAATGTAAAACGGCGTTGGCCAAACTTCCGGAAAAATCGTAATAAAATACGATTTTTTCTTTTTTTTCGGGTGATTTTTGGGGTTGACGAAAAATCTTTTATAACTTTTATTTTCCCTTCCGATATGTTATAATAAGCGAAGGATGACCTTGGAAAAAAAGATGAAATTAGGTGCGAAAATGGGATTTTTCGATCTGTTCAAAAACAAACAAAAAAAGAAAGACGCCGAAAAGTACCGCATCGGGATGGAAAAGACCCGCCGCGGCTCGATGTCCAAACTTAAGAAACTGTTTTTAAGCCATAACGAGATCACCGATGATCTGTTCGACGAACTTGAAGAGATCTTCGTCATGGCTGACATCGGCGTGGAAACGGTCGTTAAATTCATCGATCAGCTCAAGGATGATGTCCGGATGAAACACATCGCTTCGGCGAAGGACCTGCAACCGATCATCGTGGATAAGATGTTTGACATCTATCTGAAAGGCGAGATCGTGGATTCCAACCTCCGTTACAACCCTGACGGCCTAACCGTGTTTTTGTTGGTGGGGGTCAATGGGGTCGGAAAGACCACCACCATCGCCAAAATTTGTTACAAACTGATGAAGGAAGGGCACAAAGTTCTGATCGCGGCCGGGGACACTTTCCGGGCCGGAGCGACCGAACAGCTTCAGGTCTGGGGCGGCCGGCTCAAAGCCAGAGTCGTTTCCAAAGAAGAAGGCAGCGATCCGTCGAGCGTCATTTATGATGCCATTACCTTGGCGAAAGCCGAAGGCGACGATGTCGTTCTTTGCGACACCGCCGGCCGGTTGCAAACCAAGATCAATCTGATGAAAGAATTGGAAAAGATAAAGAAAGTCATTTCGCGGGAAGTTCCGGGGGCTCCGCAGGACACGCTTTTGGTCATTGATGCCACCACCGGGCAGAATGGACTGAATCAAGCCAAAGCTTTCATTGAAGCCACCGATGTTTCCGGGATCGTGCTGACGAAACTGGACGGAACGGCCAAAGGCGGGATCGTCCTGGCCATTCGGGAGAAATATTCGATCCCCATCAAATTCGTGTGTCTCGGGGAAAACTTGGAGGACATCGACTATTTTGATCTCGAAAAGTACGTTTACGGTTTATTCGCGGAAATGATCGATGAGGAATGACCATGGATATTTTGGAAAAACACAATCATTACATTTGGCTGTTTGATTTTTACGGGGCGGCTTTGACCGAAAAACAGCAGAACTATTTTCGGGATTATTATTTCAAGGATGCTTCCTTGGCCGAGATCGCCGAAGAAAGCGGGATCAGCCGGGCCGCGGTTTATGATCAGCTCAAAAATGTTTACAAAATTTTGGACAACTATGAGGACAAACTGGCCCTTTACCATAAGTTTGTTCAAAGAAACGATCTTTATGAGGAATTTTCCCGGTTGGACGACGAAAACGTCAAGAAACTGATTGAAAAATTAAAAGAAACAGAGTAGGTAGATTTATGCCGTTTGAGAGCTTGTCCGAAAGGATCCAAATGTCTTTGCGCCGGATCACCGGACGCGGAAAATTAAATGAAAGCGACATCGAAGAAATGATGAGGGAAGTCCGTCTTTCCTTGCTTGAAGCCGATGTCAATTATAAAGTCGTAAAGAGCTTTACCGCCGAAGTAAAACAAAAAGCCCTGGGCGAGACAGTCATGAAATCGCTGACTCCCGGGGACATGGTAGTAAAAATCGTTCATGACGAACTGAAACGGCTGATGGGCGACGAGGCGGCGCCGGTGACTTACAAACCGTCCGGGCTGTCAACCTTCATGCTGGTCGGGCTTCAGGGATCCGGAAAAACTACCCAGGCCGGAAAATTGGCCAACTTTCTTAAGAAGCGGGACGGAAGAAACCCGATCCTGATCGCGGCGGACATTTACCGCCCGGCCGCGGTCGATCAATTGGAAAGCGTCGGCAAGCAGCTGGGGATCGAAGTCTTTCAGATGGGAACGGACCACCAAGTCAGAGACATCGTCGCCAAAGGATTGGCCTTCGCGAAACAAAACGGCTATGATCTGGCCATCATCGATACCGCCGGCCGCTTGCACATCAACGAAGAATTGATGCAAGAACTGGATGATCTCCAAAAACTGGCCAAACCCGAAGAAACGCTGCTGGTC
Source organism: uncultured Bacteroidales bacterium (assembly GCA_964420625.1). Taxonomy (GTDB): domain Bacteria; phylum Bacillota_I; class Bacilli_A; order ML615J-28; family CAG-698; genus UBA2253. The sequence goes on from CAYQUB010000107.1 coordinate 4,520, forward strand.
GTCGATGCCATGATGGGGCAGGACGCGCTGAACGTCATCACCACTTTCAACGAGAAATTGCCGCTGAGCGGCTGTCTTTTGACCAAGTTGGACGGCGATACCCGCGGCGGGGCGGCTTTGTCCATCCGTTACATGACCAATGTGCCGATCAAGTTTGTTGGCTTGGGCGAGAAACTTGATCAAATCGAAGTCTTCCACCCCGACCGGATGGCGGGAAGGATCCTGGGCATGGGAGACGTCGTCTCGCTGGTTGAAAAAGCCACCCAGAACATTGATGAAGAAGAAGCCATGAAGATGGCGGAACGCTTGCAAAAAGGAATATTCAATTATAACGATTTTTTGAAACAGCTCAAATGGATCAGAAAGATCGGGTCGATGAAAGGCATCCTCGGGATGATCCCCGGCCTCGGAAAACCGATCCGGGACATGGAGATCGATGACAAACAGTTCAATTATTTGGAAGCCATCATCTTTTCCATGACTCCCGAAGAACGGAAAAAGCCGGAAT
>CAYQUB010000108.1:0-5007 GCA_964420625.1 uncultured Bacteroidales bacterium
CCGCCAACCAGCCAGAGCAGCGTTTTGATGACCCTTTCCACGATGCCATAGTTTTCCTCATCGTGACCGGTATGATCTTTGAAAGTATCGATTTTATAGATATGGTTGTATCCGCCATTGCGTTCAACGCAAATGACGACTTGCTGTTTTGCAGCTTCCGTTTTTACTTTTTTTTGAAAATCATGGAATTTCAGAATCAAGGGAGTAAAGTTCTTATCTAGTGACGGAACGTATTTCATGATGGGCCTCAACTAATTTTTTTTATTATAACGTAAAACTCATTACCAGTTTCGGTTTTTACCAGAATCTTATCGCCGACTTTGTGATTCAGGATGGCGGCTCCCAAAGGCGATTCATTGGAAATCTTACCCTGAATCGGATCGGCTTCCAAACTGCCAACCAAAGAAAACTCATCAATGGTTTTGTCTTCAAACTCGAGCACGATCTCTTTCCCGAGATTTGAGGCGGTCGCCTTGCTTTCGTCGATGACGACGGCGTTTTTGATGATGTTTTCCAATTCTTTGATTCTCGCTTCCAGGCGAGCTTGTTCATCGCGAGCAGCGTCATAATCCGCGTTTTCAGACAGATCCCCTTGAGCACGAGCTTCTTTTAAGGATTCAATAACTCGGCCCCGTTCGGCGTTCTTCAAAAAATCCAATTCTTGTTTGCATTTTTCAAGTCCTTCGGCTGTCAATTGATGTTTACCATTCATGGTTATTCCTCCTTATTGTTTTTAAGATTATTATACGCTTCCGAAACGAAAAATGCAATCATTTTTTTTGATTGCAAGTTACGCGCCCTATTCTCGGGAGCTTTCGGATCAAGTCGCCGGAAGAAACCGGAAAGTCCACTTTCATTTTTACGACCTGCAAAGCATGGCGGGCCGCTAACAAATGGACGGTGGTTTCGTCCCACATTTCCTTAATTATCATTCGTTGATTCTCGGATTTCGGACCGAAAAATTCTACCTCGTCGCCGATTTTAAAGTAGTTTCGTTCCTGAACCGTGGCGGTTTGGGTTTTTGGATCATAGTCGAGGACCAAACCGATGAATTCTTTGGTTGGCATCAGATTTTCATTATTGTATACTTGTTCGCTGACGCCGGGTCGATGAAATAAAAATCCCGTGCCGGTAGCTCGGTTTTCCGCTTTGGCGATCTCATCTTTATACTTCGAGACATCAAAGTTATCCGGGTTTTTCAAATAGTCATCAATCAGCATCCGATAACCCCGAACGACAGTCGCAATGTAATAGAGGGATTTCATCCGGCCTTCGATTTTCAAAGATTTAACTCCCAGATCGATGAGTTCCGGAATGGCGGAAACCGCGCATAAATCGCGCGATCCCATTGAAAAAAACACGTCATCGAGGTTCAAGTTTTTCCCGTTGGAAAAAAGCGAATAATTCCAACGGCAGGAATGGGCACACCCCCCGCGGTTGGCATCGCGGTTGGTCATGTGATTGCTCAGCATGCATCTTCCCGAATACGAGACGCACATTCCTCCGTGAATGAAAACTTCCAAATCGGTTTCGGTTTTGGAACGAATCTGACGGATCTGCTCCAGCCCGACTTCCCGGGCCAAAACAAATCGGGAAAAACCCCATTTCCGCAGAAATTCGATCGTCTCGGAATTGGATACCGAAAATTGGGTGCTCAAATGCCGTTCGATCTGCGGCACGAGCCGCTTGGCAACTTCGGCGATTTTGAAACTGGTAACAATGATTCCGTCGACCCCAAACGAATCAAGGGCCAGAAGGTAATCTTCCAACCCCTCGAAATCGTCATCATGAGGAACGACATTCATTGTCACATATACTTTTGCACCATGGGAATGCGCGAATTCGCAACCTTCCCGGATGTCTTTAAGTTCAAAATTGCTGGCTCGAGCTCGAAGGCTGAATTTCTTTCCTCCGATGTAAACCGCATCGGCGCCATAGGAAATGGCAATTTTCAACCGCTCAAGGTCTCCAGCGGGAGCCAATAACTCAATCATGATCTTTATCCTCGGAAGAGTCTTTTCTTTGGTGCAAATAACCGGTCCCCAGGTTGGGATCAATGGCCTTCAGCCGGGTTTGCAATTCGAGAAGGCTTCGGTAATTTCCATCCAAAAGTTCGCGGTAGAGTCCGATGACGGAAATCAATTCCGTCTCGGGAACAAACTGGCCGCTGATTTTGGCGAAACGCAGTTCGGGTAAGTTTTTTAATTCCGTAAAAAGGCCGTAACGGTAAGGAGTGTAGACAAAAGTCCCGTGTTCCGATTGAAAAATCGAATAGCGGTCGTCACGCAGCTCTTCTTTCAAACCCAATCTTTGGCCGGTCAGCTCCAAGTTCTTTCCTTGAAATTCCGAAAATGAGGACAATAGACTTCTCCGCGAATAGCTCATCTGATGATATCCGTAAACTTCCATGACCGCGTTTCCCATTTCGGTAATGGGTTTTATTTCATCCAAAGTCAGTTCGTTCGCAATCATGACCAGGCTTCCGAGATCTTTTAGGATCTGGGCATCAAACCGATTGGCAATCAGCGTTTGGGGATTGTAGATCAATCGGTCCGTCATTTGGTTTTTGGAGAAATAAGCCACCGCGGCGAAATCCCCAACGATGAAAAAATCAAACCCCCAAGTCAAATATTTCTCGATGGTTTGATAAAAACCCGCCAGTTCTTCCTGTTCAATGATTCGATCCAGGTTGATGATGGAAATCAATCCCTTTTTTTTACAATGCTCAATTACATAATGAATTTCCGCTTCATTAAGAAACCGATCATTATAACAAGAATATCCCGGGTCATCGACGATGATGCCGTCAGTTTGATATTCATCCAGCCTTTCAACGGACTTGAGGTCCGCAATCAGTTTTGTCTTCATTTGCTTCGCCTGGTGACGGCCATGCCGTCGCCGATCGCCAAAAAGAGGGTTTTAAAGTTCTTTTGCTTGGATAACCAACTGTTATAATCCCGGATCTTGTCAACCAGATTGCGAAGATTGCGGTTTTCGATCCGCGCATCTTTCTCTACCAGACCGTGGAAAAGCAGATTGTCGGAAATGATCATTCCGTCTTCAGCCAGAAATGGAGAAAACTTCTCAAAAAACCGGGCATATTGCGCTTTGGCCGCATCAATGAAAATGATGTCAAAGCGATAATCGATTTTGGAAGTATCGAATTCCAAGGCATCGCCAAGGCTGATGCGGATCCGGTCGGTCATTTTGGCGGCTTCCACGTTTTTCAGAGCTTCCTGGTACATTTCCTGGTTTTTTTCGATGGTGTCGATGATGACGCCGTCGCAGACCGTGGCCACGTTGATGGCACAAAAGCCGACGGCCGTCCCGATTTCCAGAAAATGTTTCGGCTTTATTAAATCAACCAGTTGAAGCATCAGAGCCAATCCGTCATCATTCAAAACCGGAATCTTATTTGCTTGCGCATATTTGCGCATTTCTTTAATGGTTTTGTTGTTGGGAAAATCGTTTAAATTTTGAAAATGTTCACTCATAAAAATCACCAATAGTTATTATAAGGTAAAACCCCAGATTATGCAAATAATAAGTTCAAATGGGAAAAACAGCAACGCAAAAATTTTCTTGTTTCCTTTCAAAGAAGAAATAACCAATAAAGGAGCGTAAAACGCTCCATGATTTGGGTAAAAAACATGTTTGGGATCATTGTCATTGCGAGAGAATGGCTCGGCAATTTTGTTTGATTGAGGTTTTCAAACCGGTTTGGTAGTAAAAAGCTTCTTTGTACTTGGAAGTGTGGCATAAATACTCGAGATAGTGGCGATCGTAAACCTCGCCATACAAATGATGACTGTATAAAGCGTTATAAGGCAAAGCTTCATACTTCAGGTATTCAACGAGTTCATATTTCTTTTCGCTGGTGAATTTGATCAGCATGAACTTGATGAATTTCGTATGAATGATCTCTTTTTCGTCGAAAATTTGGTCCTTAATCAATTCTACCGCTTGCCTCCGGTAATTATCGTCATCGATCGTATCGACAGTGTAGAGCAATAATGCGGCGAAACGAGCATCAAAATACAGATGATTGTCCACGATCTCGTCGAAAACGTCAAACCACTTGTTTCCTCTCAGCATGATTTGGAGTTTCCAAGCCCGGGCTTCGCTTGAAAGCCGGTCATTCATTTGTGCCAGGTTCAGATTTTGAATTTCCTTTTCCACTTCTTCAAAATATTCCTTGGATTCAATGTCAAGCAGCATCAGCCGGATGATCAGCTGGCGTTGGCTGGGATACCCGATGTTAAAATTGGACATCAGCTTTCGGTAATATTTGAAGACCATGGCGGAACATTTGAGATTATATCCGGTCACAAAATGCTGTTCATAAATAAGCCAGCTAATTTCTTTCATTTCGAAAGTAAGTTTATCCAAATATTTTAGATATTTCTCCGCTTCACCGAACTGATGGGTATTCACATAATATTGAACAACCAAAAACATGAATACTCCAACGTCTTCCAAAAGCAAAGTATCTTTAATGTTGTCGATGGTTTTTACAATTTCCTTAAATTCCATATATTTTTCGTTGACCAAGTAGTAAAAACCTTTGATCAAGCAGTTCTGAACATTAAAAATCGAATCATCGATCATCAAAAAATATCTTTCGATCTCTTCGAATTTATCATAAAGATAAGCTTTGACTACATTTCTTACGCCTTCTTCGATGATGTTCATTCCCACTTTCGTATAGTCGAGGTTGACACGTTCAAAAATGGCTTTAATGTAATCCTCGTCAACATTGATGGCATTTTTTTCAAACTTGCAAAGATAACTGATCGAACAAATTCCATGGGCCATTTCCGAAAGCGTCATCTTTCGGCGGGTCCGCTCATTCCGAATAATCTGCGAATACAAATAAGTCTTTCCTGGATTTTTCTTGCTTCCCAGAAGCAAATCGAATTTTTCAATTTTAGTAATCATTCTTTCCCCTCTCCTTCTAAATAATACTTTTCAATTAGCCCCGGGCGTCAAACCCGGCGAGTTCGGCGA
>CAYQUB010000109.1:0-4999 GCA_964420625.1 uncultured Bacteroidales bacterium
AACCGCACAACAAAGTAAATTGCCCTTCCGCGACGGAAAAAGAGATTTCGTCAATGGCCGGCTTTTCTTGATCCGGATATCGAAAACTTAAATTTTTGATTTCAAGCAGTGCCATTTTAAAACCTCCTTTACTTCGATGATCAGCGGAAGTCCGCCCAAAAGCAAAACCGCTGCATATCCGGCGAGTCCTTTTGCTTCGAAATTCAGCTGACTTAGGATCGGATAGAACGTAAATTCCAACAGACCTAAATAATGAGCCACCAATAGCCACCCCGCCAAAGCCATCACTACCCCAAGCAACCAGCCGTCGGGGTTTCGGAATCGGAAAATGGAGAAGGCGGTTCGTTTTTTGACCCCATAACCTCGGGCTTTCATGGCGTCCGCGGTATCGATGGCATGCTCCAGCGACCAGCTTACCAAGGCCGAACTGACTCGCAAACGATTGTGTATTTTTCCCCATAAGCTGGTTTTTTGATAAATTCCCAATCCTTTTTGAGCATCTCCGACTTTGTTCATCTGTCTTTGGAAAGAGGGAATGAATTTTAGACCCATGGAAAGGATCAGCGAGATGGTGGGGAGGATGCCTCCGAAAAGATAAAGGAATTTCTCGGAATCCATCGCCTGATTGTAAGCCGCGAACCAATAAAAGACCGCCCCGAGCATCAAAGCCACGGAGAGACCGCTCAGCAGTTCTTCTTTCATGTAATCTTCTCCAAAAATCGAAAACAGAAAGGTACTTCCGCTTTTTGTAAGCAGCGGATTGGTAAAAATGATGATGGCCGCCAAGAGAAAGAAGAAACCCAAACCCCGTAAAAAAGCTTTGGGCTTTTGGAAAGAAGCATTGACCGCCAAAGCCAGGACGAACGAAATGCCCAAAACCAGCGGGTTCATTGAGAGCATCGTCATGGCCATGACGACCGCGAAATACGCGAATATGACGATTGGATGAAATCTTCGAAATGCGCTCATGGGTTTTTCCTTTCCATAAAAAAATGCCACCGATTAAAGTGGCAAATGAAAAAATCAAAGACATGAAACTGCCATTTCCCACCGAAATGCGATCAAATACAATTTCTGGCAGGTCTCCTGGCTTAGAACTTCAAACACGAATTTCGACCTTCCCGGTTTCCCAGTGGTTTTTGGAAATTCATTAGTTCCTTACAGTAGCGGGGGCTGTTACGGATTCTCACCGTATTCCCTATTAATGCTTGGGGGCAAGCAACCAAAAATAATTTGTTAAGTTGTGCAATCATTGTAACATATTTTCGGTTTGACTACAACCGGATTTTAAAACTTTTTGAATCCGATTTTCACGAAATCGATGTAATTGTTGTAATCGGCCTTGACCTCGTCTTTATCGGCGCGTTTGGTCAGGAAAATTTCCAAGCAGTTCTTTCCGATCATCTTGATGATGTTGAGAAGTTTCGAGAAATTGGAAGAACGCTGAACTTCGATCGGAAAATAAGTAAAGTCGATCTCCGTGTCCGGTTCCTGGATCTTCGGGATCAAGGATTCATAAAGCGAGTTTTCATTGAAAACCGCGGACATGACATTCAGACGGAATTGCCGGTTTTCGGCGATCGTCAGTTTATCGATCGTATTTGAGAATTTCAGTTTCAGAGCTTCATAGACATCGTTGTCGGTTTCCTCCAAATACTTTGCGAATTTTCGTCTGTCGATGCCATACATGTAATGCATCAGGTACACAAACAAGTCCTCAACGTTTTCAAAATATTGGTAGAAACTTCCGCGGGGAATGTCAGCGTCTTTAACAATGTTGGCAATGATGGCCCGTTCCAGGGGAACTCGGGAGAATTCTTTTTTCGCGGCTTTCAAAATCCGCAACCGTTTTTCTTTTCCCAAATTTAAAAAGGTTTTTGTTGGCATGACCCACCTCCGTAATCATATTTCGATCCGTATTTTCATACGTACCGGGGTTATTATATCATTTTTTTGAATAAATGTCAAATAATGAAAATTACTTTGAATTTTTTTGAAAATATAAATATTTGATGGCATTTGTGAAAACAAGTTTGGCTTTTTCTCAAAACTTTCCAAATCAACCGAACGGGTAATTAGGGGGCTTGCTTCGGATAATCGCCTCAAAAAGCCCATTTTGGGGGTTTTTGGGAGGAAATTACCCTGATTTTCCCTAAAAAATCGGGTTTTATGGAAAAAATCAAATTTTCAGATCGCCGGCTTTGATCAAGCCAAATTTCCGGAAAATGACATCCGTGATCCAAACCAAGACGATCGGCGCCGCGATTTCCAAAATTCCGACGCTCAGCCAGAACCACAAAGTATTTCCCATGGCATTGAAGGTCCCGATTTGTCCCACCAAGCCGGATGTTCCCATCCCGCTTCCGATCGGGGTGCATTGGGTCCTAAAAACCAAAGTCGAGATCGGACCCAAAATGGCGCTGACGATGATCGTTGGCAGCCAGATGATCGGCTTTTTCAGAATGTTTTTAAACTGCAACATTGAAGTCCCGATGCCGACGGAAATGACGGTCCCAATATTGTTGTCCTTCCGGGACATGACCGCGAACCCAAGCATCTGCACGCAGCAGCCAACGACGGATGCTCCGCCTGCGATCCCGCCCAAACTGATGGCAATGGCGATGGCCGCCGAAGAAATCGGCGCGGTCAAAATCATTCCCATGACTACCGCGATGATGATTCCCATAAAGAACGGCTGAACTTCGGTCGCCCATTGAATGAAATCGCCAATCGAAGTCATCATGGCCGCGATCGGTTGGTGGATCAACAAAAAGATTCCGTAAGCTACGGCCGCTGAAAGCAAGGGCACCAGAATAATGTCCACCGGAGTCTTCTTCCTGAGGATCAGCCGGACGATCTCAATGGCCGCGACGGCGCACAGATATTCGGTAAAAGGCTCTCCCGGTCTTCCGAAAACCAGCCCCGAAGCGATTCCCCCCGCGACTCCCGCCGCGATCAGTTTCAAACCATCGATTTTTAAACTCCAGGCCACGCCGATGCCGATACCCACCCCGGTCATGGTCTTAAGCAAATTGGCCAGGGCGATGATTTCATCAACCTTTAGAAGCGTTCCGATCGTCCCGATGATCGTGCCGATGATCAGCGTCGAAAATAACCCATAGGCCATTCCGTTGAGTGTTTTAACCAAATAATCAAGTAATTTCTTAGCATAAATTCCGGTTTTTTCCAGAAATGATTTCCACTTTAACTTTGTTTCTTCTCGCATATTATTCCTCTTCATTTAATTGACTAATTCTATCACCATTCGATGGCAAGCACAATTACATTATTAACGAAAACGTTTAAAAGAAAATGATTCCGATCAAATAGAAGATCACCAGCAGGATGACCTGATGAGCAAAATAAAGCCACAAGGCGTTTCGCCCGCACCAGTTCAGAAAAAAGACCTTGCGATCGGTTTTAAACAGACTTTGTTTCGCGGGATAAAACTTTTGTCCAAACAAAATCCCGTAGATGTAAAGGCCAACATAAGGAATCAGCGGATAATAATCACCGGAATAAAAGCGCGGTCCGTAAATGTTGAAGGGGACCAACAAATAATAGTCATTCAAAAAATCCACCACCGGCGAAGCAAAAACGATGACCCGGTATTCAAGCAAAAATCCGAACACCAATACGACTGTTCCCAGGCCAAACAAAACCCTACGGTTCAGTTTTAAAAATAGCGGGGTCAAAAGCATGCCAATGGCCAGGCAATGAAGGATCCCAAAGAAAACGGTCATGGACCGATTGTCGGTGATTTCTCCAAACAGGAAGGTCACCAGGGTTAGTCCCAAGGCGATGACCAATAGTTTTAGTCCTCGTTTGACGTTGTTTTTGGAAAAATTGGCGGAAATTCCCGAAACAAAAAGAAAGACTCCCGAAACCAAAAGGATCCGAAGCACGTAAGAATACCAGGTTTCGCGGTAGTTCTCACAAAGGTCGCATAATTGGTATAGCCAATGATCGGTTGGCCCCGAAAACCAAATGTATTTGAAAAGCCGTCCCAAATCAAAAGTAATGTGATCAAAAACCATTAATACAAAAGCCAAGCCGCGAAGGGCGTCAATTTCCCAAATTCGGGTTCTTCTTTTCGCTATTTCCATCATCGAACTCCCAAAAATTTAGTTAGGGTCTTTTTCTTTTCAATAGTATACCACGAATTGTGGGGCCTGACAATTTTTATTTTTCACCCAAAAAAGAAAAAACCGAGACCATGGTCACGGTGACTTGGGTCTCGGATTTTTATTTATTTTTTTACCGAAGCAATGATTTTGTCAATCACAACGAAAATCAAATTCAGAACGATTCCAACAATCGCGGCGGAGGCAATGGCCGGAGCCTTCAAACCGAACATCGGGATCATTCCTCCCGGGAAAGCGTAGGATCCGCCGATGCCGATGATGAGGATCGAAGCGATGACGGCCAGATTCTTGGCGCTGAACAAGCTGACTTTCTTTTCAATCATGATGGCCACGCCTTGAGCGGCGATGACGCCAAACAGGTAAACCGACAATCCGCCGATGACGGCGCCCGGGATCGAGTAAACCGCGGCCGAAATCGGAACGAACATTGAAATGACCATGGTGATGATGGCCGCCGCCATCAAAACCCCAACCGAGAAGTTCTTGGTGATGGACATGGTGGAAATGTTTTCGCCGTAATTGGTGCCGGCCGGTCCGCCGATCAAACCGCTTACCATGTCGCCGATGCCGTCGCCGATCAGGTTATCGCCCAAACGGTTGGCAATGTCATACTTCTTGGTGCCGCCTTTTTCTTCCGCCAGTTTGTTCACATAAATGTCAAGCTGGAACAAATGGGCCGTCGATTCCGGAATGGTCGCGATGGCAATTGGCATGATGGCCAGAACTGCGGTCCAGGACGGAACCGGAAGCGTGAAATGAGGAAGCGAGAAAATGGTTCCGGTATAGAGGGAGAAGTTGACGAAATCATAATCAACGATCCAGCCCAAAACCAGGGACAAAACATAACCAACCAG
>CAYQUB010000110.1:0-4952 GCA_964420625.1 uncultured Bacteroidales bacterium
CGTCGATCGGAACCGTGAAGATGACCTTTTCATTGGCTTCAATGGACACTAAGGTGCTGACATGGAAGCCCATGTCTTTGTGTTTGACTTCCGGGATTTTCGGAACCGGCAGGAAGACATAATTTCCCAGGTTGGTAAACAAAAGCAAAGTGTCCAAAGTAGTGACTTCATATTTCGCAATGATGACATCTTCCTCTTTCAGCTTGGTTTCTTCGTTGGTCGCGTAGGCTTTGGAAGTCATGCGTTTGATATAGCCGTCGTGAGTGATGATCAAGACGACGTCTTCCTTGGCAATCAGTTCTTTAGCTTCGACTTTCAATTCTTCGATCTCGTGTTCAATGGCGGATTTTCTCGGAGTTGAAATGGTCGCTAAGACGTTCTCCAGTTCGCCTTTGATGGTATCGCACAGGATTTTTTCGTTGGACAAGATCTCATTGAGTTTCACGACCAAGGCTTTCAAATTGTCCTGTTCTTCTTGAAGCAAAACAATGTCGGTATTAGTCAAGCGGTATAACTGCAACATGACGATGGCTTCGGCTTGTTCTTCGCTGAAATTGTAATTGCTGACCAAGTTTTCCTTGGCATCTTTTTTGTTAGCGGAATTCCGGATCGTCGAGATGACGGAGTCCAAAATCGAAGTCATGGAAATCAAGCCCTCAATAATGTGCAGCCGTTTTCGGGCAGTAGCCAGTTCGAAGTTGCTGCGATTGGTGATGACTTCTTTCTGATGCTCGATGTAAGCATCAAGCAGATCCGCAAGCCCCATGCAAACCGGGCGTTTGTCAGCGATGACCGTCATGTTGAAATTATAAGAAATGGACAAATCAGTTGATTTGAGGAAGAAACTCCGAATGAATTCCGGATTGGCATCCTTTTTCAGATCAATGACGATTCGCAAACCTTGGCGGTCGGATTCATCACGGATATCCAAGATCCCGTCAACATTCTTTTGGACATAAATCTCGCTCATTTTTTTGACGAGCACGGCTTTGTTAACCTCAAACGGGATCTCGTTAATGACGATTTGATTGATTTCTTCACCAATCTCGATTTCCGTTTTGGAATTCAAGCTGATTTTTCCCCGGCCGGTTTGGTAAGCATTTTGGATCCCGTCCAAGCCCTGAACAATGCCGCCGGTGGGAAAATCCGGTCCCTTAACGATTTTCATCAGTTCATCAAGCGAACAGTTCGGATGTTCAAGCCGATAAATGGTGGCGGTTACGATTTCATCAAGGTTATGAGGAGGAATTTCGGTCGCGTAACCGGCGGAAATTCCGGAAGTCCCGTTGACCAAAAGATTCGGAAATTTCGACGGCAGAACCGTTGGTTCGTATTCTTCATCATCAAAATTCGGAACAAAGCCGACGGTCTTTTTGTTAATATCCTGAAGCAAAAACTCGGCGTATTTCGAGAGTCGGGCCTCGGTATATCGCATGGCCGCCGCCGGATCTCCGTCCAGGCTGCCGTTGTTTCCGTGCATATCAATGAGCGGAAGCCGCATTTTGAAATCTTGGGACAATCTGACCATGGCGTCATAAACCGAGGTATCGCCATGAGGATGGTATTTACCGATGACTTCGCCAACGATCCGGGCGGATTTTTTGTACGGACGATTGGAAAACATTCCCAATTTGAACATCGCAAACAGAATTCGCCGTTGAACCGGTTTCAAACCATCCCGGACATCCGGCAAGGCTCGGTCTTGAATGATGTATTTTGAGTATCGGGCAAAGCGTTCCCCAACCAGATCTTCAAGATTTCCCTCAAGAATTTTTTCGGTGGCGAATTTTTCGATGACTGCGCTCAGCTTTTTCTTCTTGGAAGTTTTGTTATTCATCCGATTCCACCTCTTCTAGCGTGAAATTATCTTCATAATCGAAGGAAACATTATTCTCGATCCATTCACGACGTGGTTCGACGTCATCACCCATCAGAATGGCGATTCGATTGTCTGCGTCAACAAAATCTTCAATGTTGACTTTAATGAGCGTGCGCGTCTCCGGATTCATGGTCGTTTCCCAAAGTTGAGTGGCATTCATTTCTCCCAAGCCTTTGAAACGCTGAATGGTAATGTTTTTAAGATTGGCGGCTTTGGTCTTCAATTCTTCATCCGTCCAAGCGTAATCGGAAGAATTCTTCCCGTTGATCTTATAAAGCGGCGGAAGAGCAATGTAAACCGAACCGCGAGTGATCAGATCTTTCATATAACGGAAAAAGAAAGTCAACAACAGAATTTGAATGTGGGCTCCGTCGGTGTCTGCATCGGTCATGATGATGATCTTGTTATAATTGGATTTGTTAGCATTGAAATCATCCCCGAATCCCGCTCCGACCGAGTAAATGATGGACATGATTTCTTCGTTTTTCAGAAGTTCGTCGGTCCGGGTCTTTTCGGAGTTGATGACTTTCCCGCGCAAAGGCAGAATGGCCTGAAAGCGCCGGTCACGCCCTTGTTTGGCGCTTCCGCCCGCGGAATCTCCTTCCACCAGGAATAATTCGTTGGTTTGCGGATTTCGATCCTGAACCGGTGCTAATTTCCCGGCTAGGTTGGTGGTCTTGGTGACCTTCTGTTTGATCATTCGGACTTCATCGCGAGCCTTTCTGGCCGCTTCGCGAGCCCGAAAAGCCCGAAGGAAATTGTCAACCAGCATATTGGCGATTTCGCCTTTTTCATGGAGATAAAACTTCAATTGTTCGGAAATAATGTTTTCGACGGCCGCTTTGGCATCCGCGGTCCCTAATTTGTTTTTAGTTTGGCCTTCAAACTGCAAAATGTCTTCATTGATCCGGATGGATAAAACCGCAGTCAGCCCTTCACGAATGTCGGCGCCATCCAAGTTTGGTTCCTTGTCTTTCAACAAGCCCTTCATCCGGGCATATTCATTGAAGGCTTTGGTTAAAGCCGCGCGAAATCCGGTCTCATGGGTTCCTCCGTCATGGGTTCGGATATTATTTACATAGGAATAGATGTTTTCGGAATAACTCTTTCCGGAATATTGCATGGCGCATTCAACTTGAATGTTAAGTGAAGTTCCTTCCAAATAAATGGGTTCGTTCAGAACTTCTTTTCCGGCGTTTAGATTGGTTACAAACGCGGATATTCCTTCCCGGAACAAAAAAGTATCGGAAGCCTCGGTCCGTTCATCAAATAATTCGATTTTCAAGCCTTTGATCAGATAAGCTGATTCTTTCAATCTTTGGGCTACTTGCTTGTAGTCAATAATGGTCGTCGAGAAAATAGCTGGATCCGGTTTAAAATGAACGGTGGTCCCGGACTTTTTTGACTCGCTTATGACTTTCGGCTTGCGAATTACAGTTCCCCCGTTTTCGAATTTTTGAAAATACATTTTCCCGTCGCGAGAGATCGTCAATTCGACCCATTCGCTTAAAGCATTGACGACGCTTGAGCCGACTCCGTGCAATCCTCCCGAAACTTTGTAGGCTCCCGCGGAATCGAATTTACCACCCGAGTGCAGGGTACAGAAAACGACCTGAGGAGTCGGGATCCCGGTCTTGTGCATTCCGATCGGAATTCCCCGGCCATTGTCAATGACTTCCACGGAATTTCCTTTGTGAATGATTACTTTGATATGGTCCGCGCATCCTGATAAAACTTCGTCGATAGAATTATCGACGATTTCCCAAATCAAATGATGCAAACCGGTGGTGTCCGTGCTACCCACATACATCCCCGGACGTTTGCGAACCGCTTCCAGTCCTTGCATAACCTGGATTTTTGATTCATCATAAACATTTGCGTTAACTTTTGTCATTTTCAGAGCCTCTCACTGTTACATGATTTATTATAGCACATATTTATTCAAAAGTAAATGTTTATTTTTATAATTTATTTGTATTCATTTATTGTATTTGATATCATTTAAAATAACTAAAAAGAACAAATTTGAAAAAATATGAGTATATTTAACTGGGGCTCTTTTGATAAATTTCAAAGCGATTTTATTTGATTTTCGAGATTCAATAGTGTATAATATCTTTAGTAAATGATGCTTGGGTGCAGTTTAACGCAGGAGTTGCCATATGACTTATTTAATAAAATTCGGGCTGATCATCGTTGCCTACATCTTCGGCTCGATTCCATGGGGCTATTTAATCGGGAAAATGCGCGGGATCGACATTCGGGATCATGGAAGCAAAAACATCGGCGCCACCAACATCGGCCGAGTCCTCGGTTTCAAATATGCATTTCTGGCTTTCTTTTTGGACACTTTCAAAGGCTTTCTGTTTGTCTTCCTGTTCCGGTTCCAAATCATTCCCGCCGAATATTGTTTTCTTTCCCCCATGGTCTACGGTTTCGCCGCCATCCTCGGCCATAGCTTTTCGCTGTTCCTGAGTTTCCGGGGCGGAAAAGCCGTGGCCACATCCGCGGGCGTGATCCTAGGTTTCGCCCCTTGGCTTTTCTTGGTTGGTATCGCCATCTTCTTTGTTTTGGCTTGGTCAACCAAACTGATCTCCCTTAGTTCGCTACTGGCCACAGGTTTCACGCTGATCATGTCTTTGGTTCTCTTCCTTTTGAAAACGGGCCCTTTTTCCGGTCTTCCCTACGATTGGTATTTTCCGGTTTTCCATTTGGCCATCTATGCAATCATCGTCTTTCGCCATCGCGAGAACATCAAAAGGCTTCTAAAGGGAACGGAAGCCAAGTTTTCTTTCAAGAAATAAAAAAAGCGCCATTCGAAATTGGTTAACTTAAACCGATTCAAATGACGCTATTTGTTTTACTTGGTTGTCTTTGCTTGATTCATCGATGCAATAACCTGTCTTACTTGCTTTTCAGATGGGGTTCTTCCCATTTGTTGCATCATGGCCCGAATCATCTTTTCATTGACGGGAGGATTTTTTTCCAGATATTTTGTGAAAATAGCTCGAGAAATAAAAAAGCCTGCAACTCCGCCAACTATTAAAACCCCTAAAAGAATTAAGGTGAAAAC
>CAYQUB010000111.1:0-4855 GCA_964420625.1 uncultured Bacteroidales bacterium
CTAAATATTTAGGGTTTCTGTCCCATTTTATAACCAGATAAAAATGAGCGCTGACAAAGTCTGCGCTCTGAAGCACACAGGGTGTGCTTTTATAGTTTTTGGCCGCTTTTTCCGGCCGCTCGGACTTTGGCTGCGATCTTGTCCGCCAATCCGTTCGGAACATATTTGGAAATGTCTCCGCCGAACAAGGCCAGTTCTTTGATCGAAGACGATGAAAGGAACAGGTTGTTCGCGGAAGGAAATAGCAAAAACGTATCAATGTCTTTGTCAATGGAACGGTTGAATTGAAAGAGGGTAATTTCGCTTTGGTAATCGAGGGTATTTCTCAAGCCCCGGACGATGACCTTGGCGCCTTTTTCGCGGGCATAATTCAAAACCAGCTGATTGCTCGCTTCAACTGCGACGTTTTCCAGGTGCTTGGTTGCAAATTTAAGCAGACCCACTCTTTCTTCGGCCGAAAACAGATAAGTTTTGTACGGATTAAGGGATACCAACACAAAAACCTTATCGAAGATCTTGGCGACCCGCTCGATGATGTCCAAATGACCGTTGGAAATGGGATCAAAGGATCCCGGATAAATGGCTATTCTCATATTGACCTCTCGATTCATTATAATGCATGACTTTTATAAATGCAATTGTTTTCGCTTTACCTTTGACAAAAATCCCGCCATAGTGTATGATAAGTTAAATTAATGAAAGGTCAGGGATTAAAAAATGACATCCAAAAGTTTGATTTCTGAAGCCATTTCCAAGAAAATCGGAGCCATCATTCTGCTATCGTTTTCAATTTTGGCGGCAACGGTTTCCAAGATCGCCATGGCTTTCATCTTTCAGCACATCATCGATTCGGTCCTGCCAATGACACCCGACCAAAACCCGCCGCTGGGACTTTGGGTTGGTTTTTTTGTGTTGGCGCTTTTGACCGGATTCGTTCTTGACCTTACCAATCATTTCCAAGCCACCGATTTGGGAACTTATGTGACCTCATCTCTAAGCAAAGCCGTTTATTCGGCGGGCATGCGCGCTGAATATGGCGAGATCCAAAAGTTCGAGAGCGATGAATTGGTTAAAAAGACGACCCGGGATTGTGAAAAAATCGGCCTGGAATACATCGGGAAGAACTGGACCGGTTTTTTGAAAGAAATCATCGTTCTGGTATCGCTATTTACGGCGATGATGATCATTGCTCCGTTATGGGGACTGATCACTTTCATTGTTCTGCCTTTGTTTTACATGGCCATTCACGGTCTGGGAAAATACATCCTGCGCCTAAACATGGATGAAGAACAAGAACTTCAAGTCCGATCCGACCGGATCTCGGAAAGTTTCACCAAGATCCGCGGAATCAAACTGGACAATGGCGTTTCCCGGGAAGAAGATGAATTCAATCGTCTGACCGATGCCTTCATCAAAAAACACCAGCATGCAGCCGCTCTAAAAAATTTTTTTGATCATGGCTTGATCGATCTGTTCGTCGGTTTGATCATCGCGGTCATATTGGGCATCGGCGGTTATCTGACCATTAATAGCGGCATGGAAGCCACCATCGGCCGGGTTGCCGCGTTCGTCGTCATGATCCCGTTTGCTTACATGACCTTCCGAAAACTCATGCTGGTCAAAATCCGCCCGGCCAACATTGCGGCGGAATTAAAATCGCTGGATCAGGTTTTCGCGCTTCGAAGCGAAGTCAAATCCGAACCGATCACCAATCTGGAAGAAGTGCTTTCCTTAAAGTTTCAGAATGTTTCATACTTTGGCAGCAGCGCCGAAGAAAACCTTGAAGGGATCTCCTTTGAAGTGAAGCGCGGGGAAAAGCTCGGGATCCTGTCTTATGAAGCCCAAAGCCGCAACATCATGTTTGATCTGGTCACCAAACTGATTCGTCCTCGCGACGGCGTCATTTCGATCAACAACTGCGACCTGAACAAAATGAACACTTTCTATTTGCGCGACATCATCACCGCCGTGCCGCAAGAGATCAATCTGATGGACGATACCATCGCCAACAACATCACTTACCCGATGGCGTTCGATGAATACAAATACAATGATGCGCTCAACCGCAGCGGACTGAAAGAGATCTTAGCCACTTTGGAAAACAAAGACCAGACCATGATCGACCGCCACCGCGAATTTACCAATGATTTCCGCCAGCGGATCGTTTTGGCCAATGCTTTTTACAAAGACTCGAAGATCTTCGTTCTCAATGAAGCAACTTCTTATTTGGACGTCCGAAGCGAAGAAGCCGTCATGAAAGAATTTTATAAACTTAAAAACAAAATCGCGATCGTCATGTCTGACAAAGTCTACAATGTTCTTAATTGTGACAAAGTCCTGATCATCAGCGAAGGCCGGGTCTTGGAATACGGAAAAGTTCAGGAACTGCTTCAGAACAAAGATTCGGAGTTCAACCGAATGATCAAAAAAGTCAAAACCACTCGCATCGCAAAAGTGTCTTAGGACGCTTTTTCCAAAAAAGGGGAAGAATTATGGGAAACAACCTAAAAAATACTCGGGTTAGGACGCGGTTCGCTCCCAGCCCGACCGGCTTCATGCATGTTGGGAATCTGCGCTCGGCTTTGTATGCTTATTTGTTCGCCAAGCAAAATCACGGCGATTTCATTCTGAGGATCGAAGATACCGATCTGGAACGGTTCGTTCCGGGAGCGGTGGACGTCATTTACAGTACGCTGAAAATGGCGGGGATCACTTTCGATGAAGGCCCGAACGAAGGCGGACCGGTCGGCCCTTATGTTCAAAGCGAACGCCAAGCCATTTATAAGGAATACGCGGAAAAACTGATCGCAACCAAAAATGCTTATTACTGTTTCTGCACCAAAGAACGCCTGGAGACGCTGAAAGACGAAGTGGGAGTCGCCCGTTATGACAAACATTGTTTGTATCTGTCCCCAACCGAGATCGATCAGCGTTTGGCCGCCGGCGAACCATATGTCATCCGCCAGAACATGCCAACGACCGGGATCAGCGAATTTGATGACCTGGTCTTCGGACACATCGCCATCGAAAACGGCGAACTGGAAGACAATGTTCTCATCAAATCGGACGGCATGCCGACCTACAACTTCGCCAACGTCGTCGACGACCATTTGATGGGCATCACCCACGTCATTCGGGGCAATGAATACTTAAGCAGCACTCCGAAATACAATCTGCTTTATAAAGCTTTCGGTTGGGAGATCCCCCAATACATGCATTTGACCCCGATCATGAAAGATGAGACTAGAAAACTTTCCAAGCGTCACGGCGATGCCAACTTTGATGATTTTTTGAACAAAGGTTATCTGAGCCACGCGATCGTCAATTACATCGCTCTGCTTGGGTGGAGCCCGAAAGGGACCGAAGAAAAGTTCACGATGGCCGAGCTGATTGAAAAATTCAACATCAGCGGTCTGTCCCGCTCCCCCAGCATTTTTGATGAAACCAAGATGAAATGGCTGAACGGCGAATATATCAAAGAATTGCCATTTTCGGAATTCATGGCCCACGCGACGCCGTTCTTCGAAAAATCGAAGATCACAGGCCGATACGACTATGAAAAATTCGGGAAGCTTTTACAGCCTCGCATCGAAATATTCAGCGAGATTCCGGAAAAAGTCGACTTCATCGTTGATTTCAATCTTATTGATCCGGCCATGTACGAAAACAAGAAGTTTAAAATCGATGCGGCTTTGGCCAAAACGGTCATTGATGCATCGCTTCCGGTTTTTGAAAAAGCGGCGGTTTGGGACGAAGATCATCTGCATGAAGCGGTCCTTAAGATCGCTGAAGTCTTGCAAGTCAAGCCGGGCGTGGTTTACACCGTCTTGCGCGTGGCTCTGACTTCGGCGCCGGTCACTCCGGGCGGATCGGTGGAGATGGCGGACCTTCTTGGAAGAGAAGAATCGCTTCGCCGGCTGATGCTCAGTCAAAACTGGCTTAATTAAAAATGATTCATTGCATCCCTTCGGGTTTTATCCAACCGGCGGGATGCTTTTTTAAGCAAGATTTTCGGCTAAAAATTAAAATTCTTAATGCTTGCCTTTTGGGGATCTTTTTGGTATAATATTAAAATAAGGATGTGATGAAAATGATCAGTATCGATGTTTGCGAGGAAGTCTTGGAACAAGCCTTGCAGACCGGCGGCGATTTCGCGGAAATATTCGGCGAATCCACTTACAACAATGCTTATGAAATGACCAGCGGTAAAATTACCAAAATCACCAGCAGCCACATTTATGGCGCGGCGCTCCGAATCCTGAGAGGGTTCCAGGAAGTCCACGGTTATACGAATGATTTGCGCAAAAGCAGTTTGTTACGATTGGCTAAAAAATTGGCCGGCACTTTTTCTGATCGGCCTTTAGGGATCAAAGTAGCGCTTCAAGAAGCGCAAGTTCCGAACAACAACCCCATCGTTCGAGCTCCGGCTTTGGTGTCCAACAAACAAAAAATCGAATATTTAAACAGAACTTATCGGGCCATCGCTGATTATTCTCCGGAAATCACCCAGATATTGGGAAACATCCGGGACGAAGACCAAGCGGTTTTAATTGCCAACTCCCAAGGGAAATATGTAAAAGACCGAAGATGCCATATATTTTTAGGCGTTTCCGTTGTAACTTCCGATGGCAAATCCACGCAAACGGCTTATGACCGCGTCGGAGGAAATCAAGGGTATGAAGTTTTGGATAAAATCGATTTGGAAGATTTTTCCAAGCAGACAGCGTTATCTTCGCTGACCATGCTTCACGCGGATGAAATGGTCGGGGGAGTAATGACGGTTGTGGTTCACAATGCTTTTGGGGGAGTTCTCCTCCATGAAGCTTGCGTCCACGCCCTTGAAGCAACTACCGTC
>CAYQUB010000112.1:0-4812 GCA_964420625.1 uncultured Bacteroidales bacterium
GACAAGATCACGACCGTTTCCGAAACCAACATTGAAAACGATTATTTGTACAGCGATCATGATCCGGTCAAGCTGACTTTCGGATTGAACGGATAAACATATGGTTGCCACTTTAATAAATGCCCTGGCGATTGCTGCCGGGGGGATCATCGGACTGCTGTTTCGAAAATTGATCAAAAAAGAGATTTTTGAAGCGGTTCTGAAAGCGGTTGGGATCGTGGTTTTGATCATTGGCTTGGCCGGCGTTCTGAAAGGGATGCTGGTCATCGAAGATAACACCCTGTCCACGCAGTATGAATTGTTGCTCCTGATCAGTTTGGCTTTGGGAACGTTTTTGGGGGAAATCCTAAAAATCGACCATCACCTGAACCGCTTTGGAGAATATTTGGAAAAAAAGATCAACAAAGGAAAATTTTCGGAAGGCTTCATCGCCGCCAGTCTGATTTTCTGTGTCGGAGCCATGGCCATAGTTGGCAGCATCAGCGCGGCCCTGGGAGATCCTTCGGTCATTTACCTGAAAGCCATGATCGACGGCATCACCGCCATCGTTTTGGCTTCAACCTTGGGTTACGGAGTCATTTTCTCGGCCTTTCCGGTTTTGATCTATCAGGGAGTCATCACCGGTTTGGGGTTGGCTTTCGGAGATTTCATGCCAGCGGACTTTGTTTCCGCCTTCAGCATGGTCGGCTATGCGATCGTGGCCTGCATCGGATTGAACTTCTTCCGGACCGAAAAAATCCGGTTGGCCAACATGATCCCGAGTTTGTTGATCGTCATCCTTTATTTTTTGATTTTCTAACTAGTTTTCGAAAGGGGGAAAGCCAATGAAAAAAGCCGTTTTGTTATTGCATGGGTTTTTATCGGATCAAAATGATTTTTCCCCGATCATTCCCCAGCTGGAAGCCCGCTATGACCATGTGGAGCGATTGGTCTACCCGGGCCATCATCCCGGCGAGAATTATCACGATTTCAATGACGAGCAAACTTTTTACGAATTGGAACGATGTTTTGAACGTTTACAAGAGCAATACGAGATCATCGATGTCATCGGTTATTCGATGGGAGGAGCCCTGGGAGTATACCTGAGCAACAAATATTCCTTCCGGAAGCTGGTGCTCTTGGCGCCGGGAAACATTTATTTCAACATCTTCCTGCCTTATGCGAAATTAAAGGATTACGCCCTCAACTTTGTGCATTTGGAAAAAGCGGCCATGGCGAAGGATGAACTCACCAAGCATCAATACCGGATCATTCTCTCGAATGTTTTGGAAGAAGACAAGGAAAGCCTGCGGTTTTTGTATGAAAAATATCTGCACACTTACTTTCGGAGCGCATTTCGAAATTTTCGAAATTTGATTCGCCGGGCCAATGAAGGCGTTACCGAAATCAAAAACCCTTGTTTTCTGGCTTGGGGAAAACTTGACCAGTTGGTTCCGGTCAAATCGATCCGTTTTATTTGGGAAATGTGCGCGAACAAGCAGAGCCAACTTCGCATTTACGATCACCTTTCCCACTTGATGCTAAGATCCGCTTTCAACCAACAATTGATCACCGACTTGCTTAGGTTTCTGGACGAATGAAAAAGCAAACGGCTTTGAAAAGATTCAAAGCCTTTTTTTATGGAATTTATCGATTGCATAGTGTATAATGAACTAAATAACAAACAGGTGAATTATGAAAAAACATTTATTTAACCTTCTAAAAGGAATACTGATCGGCATGGCCATTCCCATCCCGGGTTTCAACGCCGGAGCGATGGCGGTGGCATTGAACATTTATGAGCCATTCGTCAATTCTTTTTCCAATCTGCTTCAAAAACCCCTGGCAACCATCAAAGACATTTGGGCGATGCTGATCGGCATGGCCATCGGCGTCGTTGGCTCGATTCGGGCTTTGGTCTGGCTGCTTTCGAATGCCCCGATCCCAACCGCTTTGTTTTTCGTGGGTCTGGTTTTGGGATCGCTTCCCCGTACTTTCAAAAATGCCAACCGCAGCCGGATCCGCATCATCGACATCGTGTTGTTTCTGGCGGGCGCAGCCTTGGTCATTGGGATGCCTTTCATTAACTCGGGAGCCGTTCGGGAGTATCATTTTGATTTCGCGACCGCCATTTTGATTTTCTTGCTTACGATGATCGCCGCGACCGCCAATGTGGTTCCGGGGGTCAGCGGATCGATGATCCTGCTGGCTTTGGGTTATTACGAGATCATCTGGGTCAGCGTCGTGGGGGCCTTCTTTGTAGCCCTGACCAGTTTCGATTTTCCGCTGATCCTTCAAACGATCGTCCCGGTCATCCCATTTGGTCTGGGAGTGGTCCTGGGAATGGTTCTGGTTTCGAAGTTCATCGCTTGGCTGCTTAAAAAAGTTCCTCAAGCTTTCTATTATACGATCCTTGGCCTTTTGGCGGCTTCCCCTTTTGCCATCATCTATAGCGTTTATCAGGAATACGGGGAAGTTTTTTTGGCTTCCGGATGGCTTAGCTGGGTGATCGGGATCTTCACCATGGCCTTGGGAGCCTTTGGAGTCGTGACGCTTCAAAAATACGAAAAGAGCAAAGAAAATGGCACCGATAACTAAAATCACTGGAAGAGCTCTTGAGTTATCCGATACCGGCCAGGGGTTGGTGAGAATCGGAAAAGAACTGTACGCGGTTTCCAACCTGCTCCCGAAAGAAGAAGCGCTTTTGGAGGTCAATTCCGATTTTCAGTACCAGAAAGCCCGAGTCTTGAAGATCCTGAAGCCTTCGCCGATCCGTCAGGATCCCGGCTGCGAGGTTTTTCAGAAATGCGGCGGTTGCCAGCTTCTGCACATGGATTACCAATCGCAGATCGAGTTCAAGAAAGATTATGTCTTAAGTGCTTTCAAAAAAGCGAAGATCAGCATAAAAATCGATGATGTGATTACTTCCTCCAATCCTTTTCACTACCGAAACAAAATGCAAGTGGCTTTTCGGTACAAAGAAGGAAAACTGGTTTACGGATTTTATGAGGAAGAGTCGCACCGGGTAACGCCGATAACGAATTGCCCGGTTCAGACCAAAACCCAAAACGAAATCGCGAAAGACATTCAAAATCTGATGGTCGCGATGAAGATCCCTGCCTACAACGAAGACAAACGAACCGGGTTGGTGCGTTTTGCCTTAATAAAAGAAGCCTTCACGACCGGCGAGATCCTAGTCGTGATCGTGACCCAGGGCGAGAATTTCCCCGGCCGGAATGATTTTCAGCGCCGGCTTCGGGAAAAACACCCCGAGATCACCACCATCGTGCAAAACATCAACACCAGACAAACGAGCATCATTCTCGGGGAACAGGAGCGGGTCATCTTCGGGCCGGGGTTCATGGTTGAAGAACTGCTGGGGATGAAATTCAAGATCTCTTCCAAAGTCTTCTTTCAGATCAATCCCGAACAGACTGCCAAACTTTATCAAAAAATATTGGAATACGGAGAATTCACCAAAGATGAAACCGTCATTGACGCGTATTGCGGGGTGGGGACCATCGGCATGGTAATCTCTCCTTACGTCAAACAAGTCATTGGCGTGGAATCAAACAAACAATCGGTCATCAACGGCGTGGAAAACCTTCGTCTCAATCACTTGAACAACCTTCAGCTCCTCAATGACGATGCGACCCTGTTTTTGGAAAAGACCGCCAAAACGGATCGTCCGGTAGATGCAATCATTCTTGACCCGCCGAGAAGCGGATCGACCGAGAAATTTTTGAAGGCCATTTTGACCATCAAACCCAAGAAAGTCATTTACGTTTCCTGCGAAGCCAAAACGCTGGCTCGCGATTTGCACTTTCTAATTAACGATTATGCGATCAAGAAAGTGGCGATCGCGGACATGTTTGTTGGGACATATCATATAGAGACGGTGGTCTGCCTAACCCAAAAATAAAGTTTCGGGTAAAAATTTCAGTTTGAAAAAGAAGTAATTTTTGGAGATAGTATGAACGTACAAATAGATGTTAGCGAAAAAGCAATTAAAACCGAAAGACTTATTTTAAGATCATTTAAAGAAAGCGACTTAAATGATTTTTATGAATATGCCTCCGTTGAAGGCGTCGGCGAAAACGCGGGATGGATTCATCATAAAAGTATCGATGAGACCAAAAGAATCCTTAAGATGTTCATCGAGGGAAAGAAAACATTTGCTTTAGTGCGTCAAGGGAAAGTAATCGGGTCATTGGGAATGGAAAAATACCATGAAGATGAACTTCCTGAACTAAAAACTTTAAAAGGTCGCGAAATCGGTTGTGTTCTTTCAAAAGACTACTGGGGTCAAGGATTAATGCCGGAAGCAATTCAAAGCGTGATTGAATGGTTATTCAATGAATTGGGATTAGATTTTCTGGTGTATGGCCATTCGGTTTTCAACAATCAATCGAAGCGAGTCGCGGAAAAATGCGGTTTTAAATTTGTTAAGGATTGCGTATATGACCTTCAAACGGGATTAACGCCTTCCAAACTATACGTATTAATGAAACACTAACTGTCAATTAACTAATAGGTTGCTCATTTCAACCCCCGATTTTTTTTTAATTTTCGGGGGTCAACCAGTCGGTTGACGAAGAAGTAACGTTTGATTCCTGTTTGAACAAAGATAATAATCTATAATTGTTCCATTGGGTGAGGTGATTCTATGAATCTTGGCAAAGCAATCAAAAAGGGTAGAGTGGAAACGGGGCTTTCACAAGAACAATTGGCCAATCTGATTTTTGTTTCCAAACAAAGCGTTTCCAAATATGAAAACAACAAAGCCCAGCCCAGTCCGGATCTGCTCAAAAAAATTTCCGAGATCCTAAACGT
>CAYQUB010000113.1:0-4793 GCA_964420625.1 uncultured Bacteroidales bacterium
TCTGCGCAGCCTTGGGAAAGAAAACGTTGGAATGGTTGGGAAAATGGCCGTTTTGAACGCCAATTACATCAAAGAATCGCTAAAGGATTATTACAAACTTCCGATCAAGGGAGCATGCAAACATGAAGTCGTTTTCGATGGTCTGGTGAAGGGCGATGCCTCGACGCTTGATGTCGCCAAAAGACTCATGGATTACGGCTATCATCCGCCGACCATTTACTTCCCGATGCTGTTTCACCAATCGCTAATGATCGAGCCGACGGAAATGGAATCCAAGGAAACTCTGGATGATTTTATCGATGCGATGATCAAAATCGCCAAAGAAGCGGAGGAAAATCCGGAGTTGCTTCATAATGCCCCGCATACCACCATCATTCGCCGATTGGATGATGTAAAAGCGGCCCGAACGCCGATCATAAAATACAAGGACTTCCTATGAAAGACTTGATCATCATCGGCGCCGGACCCGGCGGATACGAACTGGCCATTCAAGCCGCCAAACACGGTCTTTCAACGGTCCTGATCGAAGAGGACCAATTGGGCGGAACTTGTTTAAATCATGGCTGCATCCCCACGAAATCCTTCTATCATGCGGCATCGGTCCTGAGGGACTTCCAAACGGCGGCCGATTTCGGGATCACCGGTTCGTGCAATTTGGATTTTTCTCTGATGCTTCAGAAGAAAAACCGGATTGTCAGCGAACTTCGCGACGGGATCCGCTTCATGGTAGAAAAATCCGGGGCGGAAATGGTTTTTGGGCACGGGAAACTTCTTTCCAAAAACCAAGTTGAGGTCAACGGGACCGTCATTGAAGGAAAAACCATTGTTCTGGCGACCGGTTCATCGTCAGCTCGGCTGCCCTTGCCGGGATTCAACCTTCCGAACGTCATCACATCCAAAGAAATGCTGGAATTGGATTTTGTTCCAAAAAAACTGGCTGTCATCGGCGCGGGGGTCATCGGAATCGAGTTCGCCTCCATCTTCAGCCGATTCGGAAGTCAGGTGGAAGTTTTCGAAGCGCTGGAAGGCATTCTTCCGGTCACAGACAAGGAAATTTCCAAGCGGCTTCTTAGTTATCTGAAGGCTTCAGGAATCAAATTTCATCTGAATGCGATGGTTTCGCGGGTCGAAGAAGACAACGGACTAAAGCTTTGGTACACCGAAAAAGGGCAGGAGGACAATGCTTCCGCCGATGTCATTTTGGTGGCGGTCGGCCGAAAACCGAATCTGGGAAATCTGGGTTTGGATGCGGCGGGGATTTTGTATGACCGCCGGGGGATCAAAGTCGATGCCAACTTCAAAACCAATCTCGATAATGTTTATGCCATCGGCGATGTCACCGGCCAGATGATGCTGGCTCACAGCGCTACTTACAGCGGCTATCAAGTTTTGAAAAATTTGCTCGGGGAAACGGAGAGAATCGATTTCTTCGTTCTTCCGAGCTGCGTTTTCACTTTTCCAGAAGTTGCTTCGGTCGGACTGACTGAGGATGAAGCCGCCGGGAAGGATTATAAGGTCAACAAAGCCTATTTTCGGGCCAACGGAAAAGCCGCAACGATGGGAGAAGCGGACGGATTCATAAAAATCATTTCCGTTTCCGGTTTGATCAAAGGCGTTCATATTCTCGGACCGCATGCCAGCGACCTTATTTCTGAAGCCGTAGCTTTGATTAACAAAAAGACATCCGCGAAAGAATTCAAAGATTTCATTCATCCGCATCCGACCCTGGGCGAGATTTTCACGAGCGCCCTAAGGGACTGACCGATTCGAAATTACGGGACCATGGCTCATGGTCCTTTTATTTTTTTAGGCAATATGGTACAATATGACCAGGCGGTGAATAAAAATGAGACAAATAATTGAAATCGTCCCTAATTATTCCGAAGGCAAAAACTCGGAAATAATGAAGCAGATAATCGCTCCGTTTACGGACAATCCGGACGTTTCGCTGGTAACCATGGAAATGGATCCTTCTTACAACCGAACCGTCGTGACGGTCATCGGCGAAACCAAAGAAGTTTTAAAACGGATGACGGAAAGCGCGGTCATCGCGGTTTCGCTGATCGATTTGCGAATTCATATCGGCGAGCATCCGCGCATGGGCGCCGTTGACGTGGTGCCGCTCATCCCGATTGAAAACATCACTGAGGACGAATGCGTTCGGCTCTCCAAAATATTGGCCAATGACATTTTTGAAGCCACACGAGTCCCGATCTACCTTTATTCGAAATCGGCGACTCGCGAACAGTGCACCAATCTTCCGGACATCCGTCAAGGTGAATTTGAAGGCTTGGCGGAAAAGATGAAAGACCAAAAATGGGCTCCGGATTTTGGAAAACCGGTTCCTCATCCAACCGCCGGAGCCATGGCGGTCGGCTGTAGAAAACCATTGGTGGCCTTTAACATTGATTTGAACAGCAATGATAAAGCCAAGGTTTTAAAGATCGCCCGAAAAATCCGGTTCAGCAGCGGCGGATACCGATTCATTCAAGCCGGGGCGGCCAGACTGGCGGATCGGGGGTTATGTCAATTGACCATGAACCTGACCGATTACGGACAGACCGCACTGTATCAAGCCTTGGAAGCGACCATCATGGAAGCCAAACGGTACAATCTGGAAGTAATGGCCACGGAAATCGTGGGTTTGGTTTCCAAACAGTGCTTAATCAATTCCCTGAAATATTACTTGAAACTTGACGACTCCGCCCAAGTAAATTGGTCATTGGAAGAGATCACCGAGATGGCGATCAAGCATTTCAAGTTACGGGATTTCACCATCAAAAAACTGATTGAGTATTATGTTTAACGGCGGGGTTTTCGTCATCGAATAATATTTTTTTAATTGATAAAAGACCCGTAATTTGATATAATATGCCTAAATATCAAGGAGAAATGCATGTATCAAAGATTTAAAGCCGGCTTATTCAATCCTTCGGAAGTGGCGAGGTTCCAAAACGACAAGAAAATGATGACCATTTTATTTTTCTTGCTTTTGGTTTTGATCTCGGCTGTTCCCGGGATCGTTGCCATTCAGCGGGGGTCGGGAGGATTGGATTACTCGGACCGGACCCTCATCCGTCAGGCTTTTGTTGATCATGACATCCCTTTCTCCATCGTCAACTACCAGCTGGGCCGGACTTCGGGGGCCGCCGCGGATTATGCCATCGATGTGACTTCCGCCTTGCAAGCGGTCTTTACCGAAGAACTCGCGAGCCTTTCCGAAACCAACCCCCTGGATACTTATACGAAAATCATTTTTGATCCGACCGGTGTTTATTTTCAACAATCCATGGTGCGGATCTCGCTGTTTACTTATTCGGAATACCCCGAGCTTCAAAATTTGGATTTTTCGGGAGCCGCGACGGACGATCCGGATTTCTGGGCGGTGATCTTTCCGATCCTCGACGAACAAATCGCGAATTACGCGTCGGTGACCATGACTACCCAGATCATTTCTTTGGTCCTGTACGAAATATTCATTCTGGTATTCTTGAGTTTTACCGTCGCCATTTTTCAGATGATGTCTTTATCGGGATACCTGAAATTTGGTAAAGTTTGGCAAGTCATGGTTTACGTCATGGTCCCGTTCGTCATGGGCCAATTATTTGACGAACTGTTCGCGTTGGGTTTTTTGTCCTACATCGGCATCGCCATCACGATTTTCCACGCCAACCGCCTGACACAGGTCATCATGCAAAAAAAGGAGTAGATCCATATGTTTTATAATCATCTGGAAATTGAAAAAAAATGGCAGAAATATTGGGAGGAACATAAAACATTCAAAACCGGGAAGGACCTCTCAAAACCAAAATACTACGTTTTGGACATGTTTCCTTATCCGAGCGGGGCGGGGCTGCATGTCGGCCATCCGGAAGGTTACACGGCTTCGGACATCATTGCGCGAATGAAACGGATGCAGGGATTCAATGTTTTGCACCCGATGGGGTGGGATGCTTTCGGGCTCCCTTCCGAACAATACGCGATTGCGACCGGCCGCGATCCTCGGGATTTCACAATGGAAAACATTAAAACGTTCAAACATCAGCTGAGCATTCTCGGACTCTCTTTTGATTGGGACCGGGAACTGGCCACTTGCGACCCGAAATATTATAAATGGACCCAATGGATCTTCACGAAACTCTATGAAAAAGGACTGGCCGAGATCCGCAACATCGACGTTAACTGGTGCGAAGGCCTTGGGACCGTTTTGGCCAACGAAGAAGTACTGAACATTGAAGGCAAGATGGTCAGCGAACGGGGAAGTTATCCGGTGGTCAAAAAACCGATGAACCAATGGGTGTTGAAGATCACCGAATACGCGGAAAGGCTGCTTTCCGGGCTTGATAGTTTGGATTGGCCGGATTCGATCAAAGAAATGCAAAAAAACTGGATCGGGAAGAGCGTCGGCGCGGAGGTGACTTTCCAAGTCGCAGGATCGGACCGAAGTTTCGTGGTTTTCACTACTCGGCCGGATACTTTGTTCGGAGCAACTTACTGCGTTTTGTCTCCGGAACATGAATTGGTGGGGATCATTACTTCCCAAGAAAGACAGAAAGAAGTTCAGGACTATGTCGTTTACGCGAAATCGCGCAGCGATTTGGACCGAACTGATTTGAGTAAAGAAAAAACCGGGGTTTTCACCGGCGCATATGCCATCAACCCCGCCAATCAGAAGAAGATCCCGATTTGGATCGCGGATTATGTTCTGAACAGTTATGGGACCGGAGCCATCATGGCCGTTCCCGGCCATGACGAACGCGACTTTGAATTTGCAAAGAAATTTGGTTTGGACA
>CAYQUB010000114.1:0-4779 GCA_964420625.1 uncultured Bacteroidales bacterium
TGTGTTGGGTGTGTTTGGTTTTTGGGTTTAAAAAAATAAAAACGCATGAAAACATGCGTTTTTGGCTTTAGATTTCTTTTAGTAATTCTTGTTTACCATCTCGAAATAAGCTTGAGGATGATCGCAGACCGGGCAGACTTTCGGAGCGCACTTGCCAACCGACAAATGCCCGCAGTTCAAACAAATCCAAATGGTTGCTTCGTCTTTTGCGAAGACTTTGTCTTTTTGAACGTTGGCCAGCAAAGCCAAATAACGGTCCTCGTGAGTCTTTTCGATTTTCGCAACCGCTTCAAACAGATAAGCGATCTTCGTAAATCCTTCTTCTTTGGCAACTTTCGCGAAATCAGCGTACATTTCCGTCCATTCATAATGTTCGCCGGCCGCGGCTTCAATTAAATTTTCCGCGGTTGGTTTGATCCCGTCGTGCAAAAGCTTAAACCAGATCTTCGCATGTTCTTTTTCATTGTTGGCCGTTTCGTTGAAGATGTTCTGGATTTGTTCAAATCCTTCTTTTTTGGCCTGCGATGCAAAATAAGTGTACTTGTTTCGGGCTTGTGATTCTCCCGCAAAGGCGGTCATCAGATTCTTTTCGGTTTTTGATCCTTTTAATTCCATAATTTCCTCCTAATTAACTTTTTTGATGAAATGGTCTTTGGTGGCGCCGCAAACCGGGCACCGGTATGAATCGTCTTCCTGATTGATGTCCCCTTCGTAAACATATCCGCAAATGTCACAAACATATTGGCCTTCGGGGACGGTCGCCTGGAAAGTCGGGGCATATTTGGAAGTCGTTCCTTTCAGCACTTTGTGATAATACGAATAACTCATCGGGTTCTTGTTCGGACCGACCACGGTATCGATCAGACGCGCATAAACGACGGCGTGCGTTTCCATCTCGTCGATGGACAGGACCTGGCAGATCAGGTTGCCGCAGCTGTTTTGGGTGATGATCGGAACCCCGTCGGAAAGCTCATAAGGAAACCCGCTGAATTTCTCAACATCCCGTCCGGAATAGAATCCAAATCGCGAGATCAGTTTCGGATCGGTATCCTCAGACAGAATCGAGATGCTGAATTTCGAGGTGTGCTTCAGGACCTCATACGAGTAGTTCTTCACGTTGATGCTGACCGCAATGATGGGATTGACGCTGGTGATCTGAATGACCGAGTTGACAACGCATCCGGTCGGCTTGTCTTTGTCACTCACCCCCAAAATGTACATTCCGTAATTGATGTTATATAGCACTGACAGATTCATAATGGTTAATCACCTCAAGTAATATTATACTCAATAAAAAACATAAAAGCAAATGTTTTGATGTGGGGTTTTCATCAAAAAAAGCAGAGCTTGGCTCTGCTCTGATGGGCGGATCAGATCTCCATGACCATTGTTTCTTTTTCTTTGGCGATGACATCCGATTGCTCGATGAACTTGTCGGTTTTTTTCTGAATGGTTTCGCTATAGGATTTTAAGTCGTCTTCGGTGATGACTGCATCTTTCTCCAGTTTCTTCATTTGTTCAACCATGTCGCGCCGAATGTTGCGAATGGCGATCTTGGTTCCTTCGGAAAAGGCTTTGATGTCTTTGACCAATTCTTTTCGGCGTTGCTCATTCAATGGCGGGAAAACCAGCCGAATGACGGCTCCGTCGTTTTGCGGGTTCAAATTCAGATCCGCCGTTTGGATGGCTTTTTCAACATCTTTCAAAGCTCCGCGGTCATAAGGTTTTACGACCAGCAATTGGGCTTCCGGGGACGAGATGGACGCAATTTGCGTCAGCGGAGTCGGAACTCCGTAATATAAAACCTGCACGCCATTCAAGATCCCAGGGTTTGCTCTCCCGGTTCTTACCAAACTGAGTTCTTTTTTCAGAGCCAACAAGGCTTTGTTCATTCTTTCTTCGCCGGCTTTAATGATACTTTCAGGCATAAATCATCCTTCCTTTCATAATTTGTTGGAAATAATAGTTCCAATGGAGAAATCCGTAGCCGCTCGGGCTATGTTTCCCTTGACATTCATATCAAAGACGATTATATCGATATTGTTCTCTTTGCAGAGCGTGGCTGCCGTCATGTCCATGACGTTCAGATGTTTTTCCAGCACATCCGAATGAGACAGTTTGGTAAACTTCACCGCGTTTTTGTTGGTTTTCGGATCGCAGTCATAAACGCCGTCGACGCCGTTTTTGGCCATGAGGATCAAATGGGCCCCCAATTCGGCGCTTCTCAGGGCGGCCGTCGTATCGGTGGTAAAGAAAGGAATTCCGTTACCGCCTCCGAAAATGACAATGCGGTTTTTTTCAAGGTGAGAGATGGCCTTGCGGCGGATGTATGGTTCCGCTACCGCCGGGATTTCCAATGAAGTCATCGCTCTGGTATCGCAGCCCAAACGTTCCAAAGAGTTTTGTAGCGCCAAAGCATTCAAAATAGTCGCCAGCATTCCCATATAATCGGCACTGGAACGATCCATTCCCGATTCGATGGCGTCCCGTCCTCGCCAGATGTTTCCGGCTCCGACCACGATTCCCAGTTCCACGTTTCCCAAGTCATAGAGAGCTTTGATTTCCGAAGCGATTTCATTGACTTTTTGATGGTTGATCCCGACTCGGTTTTCACCGGCCAGGGCTTCGCCGCTCAATTTCAGTACGATTCTTTTCCTCATTTAGCCTCCTCCATATGGTCAAAAAGGCACTATTAAAACAGTGCCTTTAAAGTTTTTATTTGTTGGCTGCCATTACTTCGGCCGCGAAATCATCTTGCTTCTTTTCGATTCCTTCTCCAACTTCAAGGCGGACATATTTTACAACTTCACATTGATTGGATTTTAGGTAAGCAGCAACGGTTTGTTCTGGGTTTTTCACAAACATTTGGTCAACCAGACAAATGCTCTTAAGGAATTTGTCTACTTTCCCGGCTACGATTCGATCAATGATTGGGGCCGGTTTGCCTTCATTGATGGTTTCTTGAACCAACACTTCGCGTTCTTTGGCCAGTTCGGCTTGATCAACCTGATCGCGATTCAAATATGCTGGGTTCATGGCTGCAACATGCATGCAGACATCTTTTGCAACAACTTCGTCTTTTCCGTTAACAATGTCAACGACGACGATTTTCCCGTTCATGTGGCTGTAAGCACCAAAGATCTGATCAGCGGTCTTGTTTAATACCTGGACGCGGCGCAAGGAGATCTTTTCGCCGATGGTAGCGGTGGCGTTGATGATGGCATCATTGACGGTTCCGTCATCGGTTTTAGCGCTCAAAGCTTCTTCGGTATCTTGGGCTTGGCTTTCCGAAATGGCCTTGCCGATTTTTTCGACTAAGTCGCGGAACAATTGGTTTTTGGCTGCAAAATCAGTTTCGCAGTTTACTTCGTAAACAACGGCTTTGTTGCCTTTGATGACGAAATTACAAGCTCCTTCGGCGGCGATTCGGTCCGCTTTCTTGGCAGCTTTCATTATTCCTTTTTCGCGCAGCCAGGTGATGGCTTCTTCAAGGTTGCCTTTGGTCTCAACCAAAGCCTTTTTGCAATCCATCATGCCAGCGCCGGTTTTTTCTCTTAATTCTTTTACTTGTGATGCATTAATCATTTTGGACTTTTCTCCTTATTCGCTTTTCTTTTCAGGAGCAACGGCCGGAGCGGCTTGAACGGCTGGGGCTACCGGAGCCACCGGATTAGCAATGACCGGAGCGGCAGCACGCGGTGTGTAGGTTGGTCGCGGATGAGTAGGACGACTGCCTTGATATCTTCCGCCGGCTCTTCCGCGGGATTGATTGCGTCCGTCACCGCGACGATCGCGATCGCCTTCTTTGTGTCCGCCGGGGCGACGATTTCCGCGGTCTTCAGAAACCGGTTCATCGGTGAATTCGATGACGATCGGAGTTCCGCCCTGAGCTTCAACAATGGCATTCGCCAAAGTGGCGATGATCAGTTTTACGGAACGGATGGCATCATCATTGGCCGGGATGACAAAATCGACCTCATCAGGATCACAGTTTGTATCAACCATTCCGAAAATCGGAATGTTCAGTTTTCTGGCTTCCGCGACGGCGTTGTGTTCGGTTTTCGGATCGACAACGACCAGTGCTGAAGGAAGACCTTTCATATCGCGAATTCCGGTAAAGAATTTATCCAGTTTTTCTTTTTCTTTCTTAAGTAAAATGACTTCTTTTTTCGGGAGTACATCAAAAACGTTGTCGGCTTCCATCTTTTCGATGTCAACCAAGCGGGATACGCTCTTGCGGATGGTCTTGTAATTGGTCAAGGTTCCGCCCAGCCAACGTTGGTCAACATAGAATTGACCGGCACGGATGGCTTCGGTTCTGATTACTTCCTGAAGTTGTTTTCGGGTTCCAACGAACAAAATGGTTCCGTTGTTTTGAGCGATGGTGAACAAAGCTTTGTAAGCATCTTCAACCAATTTGACAGTTTTGTCCAAATCAATGATATAAATACCATTTCTTTCTCCAAAAATATACTCTTTCATTTTCGGGTTCCAACGGCGAGTATTGTGACCGAAGTGAACTCCTGCTTCCAGCAATTGATTCTTTGTGATAACAGACATGTTTTAAATCTCCTTTTTTTATTCTGTTTGGCCTCCACCAGTGTCTTCACCGACCGCCCACGCGTAAACGCGCACTTGACGACCGCCTCGGCTGGTGTGTGTATTTTTAATTGCCTTTCCATATTATACCATACGGAAGGTTATTATGCAAATGTTTTTGGCAGTTTCCCGACTTTTGCAGTTGTTAAAAACTAGAAAAGGTAAAATTGAAAGTATCGG
>CAYQUB010000115.1:0-4616 GCA_964420625.1 uncultured Bacteroidales bacterium
GCGCCAGATGTTTGAAATACCGGTTCAGGCTTCGATCGGATCCAAAGTCATCGCCCGGTCAACCATCAGGGCTTTGGCCAAAGACGTTATCGCCAAATGCTACGGCGGCGACATCAGCCGAAAGAAGAAACTTTTGAACAAACAAAAAGAAGGCAAGAAACGCATGAAAACCGTCGGAAGCGTGGATGTCCCTCAATCGGCTTTCTTAGCCGTTTTGAGCATTGACGAAAACAAATGACCATGCCGACTAAAGCCGTACCCATCACCGCTCTTTACCTTCACATTCCTTTCTGCCGGTCGATCTGCTCCTATTGCGATTTTTATAAAATGGTCGCCAAGGATAGTTTAAAAGAGAAATACATCGATTATCTGCTCAAAGAGATGCAAAGCAAACAATCGGAATTCGGAGATCTGAAGACCATTTATGTGGGGGGAGGAACTCCAAGTTCCCTAAACTTGTCATTGCTTGAAAAGTTTCTAAGTGGCTTGCGAGAATGCCTTCCTTTTGAACAAATAGAAGAGTTTACCATCGAAGCCAATCCCAATGACATAAATACCGATTTTTTGGAAATCCTCAGTAAATACGGCGTAAATCGCCTTAGTTTGGGAGTTCAATCCTTCAATGAACGAAAGTTGCGGGTGCTGAAACGCGGACATAGCCGCCAAGACGTCAAAAAAGCCATGCAACTTCTTAAGGATTACGGTTTTGATAATGTCAGCGTGGATCTCATTTTTGGCGTCGGCGAAGAAAATTACCGAACCGTTCGCCACGACATCGACTTGGCCATCCGCTACGGGGCCAAACATCTGTCTCCCTATACTTTGATCGTGGAAGAAAAAACCATCCTTCACAAATTGACTGGCGAAGGTAAATTTCGGGAAATGAATCCTGACCGCGAAGCCCGATTTTATTCCAATATCCAGTGGCATCTCCAAAAAAAGGGATTCAGTCAATATGAGATCAGCAATTTCGCAAAGCCCGGTTACGAATGCCGCCACAATCTTGTTTACTGGAATAATGAGCCTTATTTCGGTTTGGGAGCCGGTGCTAGCGGTTATCTTGGGAACATCAGATATACAAATGTTGCCAACCTTGATTCTTATTTTAAAGGAATCAATTCGAACGATCTTGTTTTCTCGGAAACCACGGTCCTTTCAAAAACCGACCAAATGAACGAAGAACTGATGCTGGGACTGCGAAAAGTCGAAGGCATTAGTCTCGAACATTTCCAATCCAAATTTGGATGCAATTTAATTTCAACTTTTCCGGTCATTGAAAAACTTCTCTCCCAAGGCTTATTGAAGTTTCATAGCGATCGGCTTCACATTCCCATCGAAAAACTCTATTTGTCCAACGAGGTTTTGGTTAATTTTGTCTGATTGAGGGAAAAATGAAAGATTTACTGAACGAATATAAATATTATCTTTCCGGTGAATTGAATTTGAGCAAAAATACTCAGTCCGCTTATGAGAAAGACCTGGATCAATATCTGGAGTTTCTCCTGAAATACCGGTTGCGTTCAAAACCGGAAGACATTACCGTTGATGACATTCGGGCCTTTTTGGGAAGCGTAAAAAGAAAACAAAATGCTTCCTCAACCCAGTCCCGGAAACTTTCCGCGATCAAATCTTTTCATCGTTTCTTGTTTTTGGAAAAATATGTTAACGTCAATCTTGCCAAACAAATCAGCAGTCCGAAACAAGAAAAAAAACTGCCGGTCATTCTGTCCGTTTCCGAAGTGGACCAATTGTTGAATAGCCTTTCGAAAGAAAACGAACGGGAGATCCGAAACAAAGCCATGGTTGAACTCACTTATTCCTCCGGATTGCGAGTCAGCGAGCTGATCAATCTCCGTCTGGAAGATTTGCATCTCCCGATGGGTTTCATTGATGTTCTTGGCAAAGGCCAAAAAAAGCGCATTGTTCCGGTCAGCGATACCGCCACCGAGGCCATCAATTATTACCTTTCCGAATCTCGTCCCAAACTGATGATCAGTGGGAAGATGACGGATTTCGTTTTTCTCACCCATTTGGGCGAACCGATGACTCGACAGAATTTTTTTCTCATTATTCAAGATAAAGTTTTCAAGGCTGGGATCTCCAAGCATATTTCTCCCCATAAGCTCCGCCATTCCTTCGCATCTCATCTTTTGGAGCGGGGGATTGACCTACGGTACATCCAGGAATTGCTTGGGCATGAAGATATTTCCACCACCGAAATCTATACCCACATCAACAATGCGCGTTTGAAACAGATTTATCTGGATTCCCATCCGCGTTCCCACAAAGGAGACCATCATGAAAAGATTTAAACGCATTTTCTTGATCGTCACTGATTCCCTCGGAGTCGGTGAATTGGAAGATGCCGCCAAATACGGAGACACCGGGGCCAATACTCTGAAACATCTTAGTTTCAGTAAGCCGTCTTTCAAACTCCCCGTTTTGGAAAAATGGGGGATCGGAAACATTACCGAAGTCAACAACGTTCCGCCGCAGGACCGGCCTCTTGCATCGTTCGGAAAAATGAAAGAAATCAGCGTCGGAAAAGACACTCTGACGGGCCATTGGGAACTGATGGGATTAAAATCCACCAAACCATTTCCATCCTTCACGGAAAAAGGATTTCCAAAAGCCCTGATCGATCAGCTGGAAAAGGAAACCGGCCATAAGTTTATCGGAAACATCGCCGCCAGCGGGACAGAAATCATCAAGGATTTGGGAGAAGAACATCTCCGAACCGGAGCCTTGATTTTGTATACCAGCGCTGATTCGGTGCTGCAGATCACCGCCAATGATAAAGTTACCCCGCTTGAAGAATTATATCGCGTCTGTGCGATCGCTCGAAAGATCACCTTGGATAATCCCGAATGGATGGTTGGAAGAATCATTGCCAGACCGTTCATAGGCGATGACCGGAATAATTTCGTCCGAACGGCTTATCGCCATGATTACGCGATCAAACCCTTCGACAAAACGGTTTTGGATTATTTGAAAGCCGCTTCGCATGATGTCATTGCCATTGGCAAGATCAATGATATTTTCGACGGCGAAGGGATTACCAAAACAACCAAGATCAAGAGCAATCATCACGCCATGGAAGTGACCATCAAAACCGCTCAAGAACATTTTGACGGGCTGTGTTTCGCCAATTTGGTCGATTTCGATGCTTTGTACGGTCATCGGCGCGATGCGGTCGGTTATGCAACTTGTCTGGAAGAATTCGATCGCCAGCTCCGGGAGCTTACGGCTTTCATCGGATCCGACGATTTGCTTATGATCGTTGCGGACCACGGAAATGACCCGGTTCACCAAGGAACCGATCATACCCGAGAACATGTCCCGCTACTTGTTTTTAACCCGAACCGAAAAGGAATAGATTTGGGAACCCGAAAAACTTTCGCGGATGTTGTGGCAACCATCTCGGAAAATTTCCAAGTAACACTGCCAAGAAACGGAACTAGTTTTTTAAAAAAAATCCAACCAGAAGAGGAGAGCCATGAAAACTAAAGAAAAAATCCTGAAACTTAGCCAAGACGGCGCCGTCCAATGCTACATCGGGTCGAGTGATGAACCGACCGAGTACAAAGGCGTTGTCCTTATTCTCCATGGAATGTGCGAACACGCCGAACGTTATGAAGGGTTCGCGGAACAACTTACCAAAACCGGATATTTGGTTTACGCCCACAATCAACGCGGCCATAAAGGTTCGATTGCTTCCAAAGTCGATTATGGTTACATGACGGACGGAAATAATTTTAACATTCTCATATCCGACATTTATGAAATCGTCGGTTTGATCAAAGCCGCTCATCCAGATTTGCCTTTGTTTTTGTTCGGACACAGCATGGGAGCATTTTTGACCGAAAGATTCGCCCAATTGCACGGGAACAAGATTAATGGCATCATCCTTTCCGGATCAACCAAATATTCCGCCCCCACGCTGGGAATCGGGGCTTTGATCGCCAAAACCATTTGTGCGTTTCGGGGCCGCCGCTATCGCAGCAAACTCATCAATCAATTGACTTTCGGTGCTTACAACAAAGGCTTCCGTCCAAACCGAACTCCATATGATTGGCTTAAC
Source organism: uncultured Bacteroidales bacterium (assembly GCA_964420625.1). GTDB lineage: Bacteria > Bacillota_I > Bacilli_A > ML615J-28 > CAG-698 > UBA2253. Next base: position 4,082 of record CAYQUB010000115.1, read on the forward strand.
CGTGACCCAATCGAAGTGGATAAATACAACAATGATGAATATTGCGGTGGAATTTTCACCGCCGCTTTCTACAAAGACTTTTTTGTCGGTTTGTTGGCCATCAACAATAACTACGAATTGGTTCCGAAGGACTTGCCGATCCTAATGATCAGCGGAAGCAAGGATCCGGTCGGGAACTATTCCAAGAACGTAACCAAACTTTATCGAACTTTCCTGAGGATGAAAATCAAAGACGTCGAACTCAAACTTTATGATGGAGCCCGCCACGAAATCTTACTCGAGTATTGCAAAAATGAAGTTGTTAACGATTGTCTGGAATGGTTGGGAAAACATTCCGAAAAACTCGTCAAACAGATTTGACAGCAGAAAAAGTCTTCAATTTACCCTCTGTGAGAAGTTTATCTTTAGGAAACAAGACAAATCTCCGTGCCCCTTTTCAGAGAACTTTCAAAATCAAGGGCTGAACAATTTTATAATTAAGGGTTCTTTTCAAGATAAGTGCTGATAAATTCTAGATTTACCAAGCGAAATGTGG
>CAYQUB010000116.1:0-4584 GCA_964420625.1 uncultured Bacteroidales bacterium
TACCATTTTTAAGTAGTTTAAATTACTACTTGATTTATAATAGTTAATCACCTCAGAGGATATTATAGCATGGAATAAATAATTTTTGAATAAGAAAAAAGCATAGAAAAAAGGACTGAGCGAACCCAATCCTTATTTTTTAAAGAATCATTTTCGGTTTCGATAACCTGGCCTTCAAGGCCAAAGATTACTAAAAGGATCCAAAAATTACTTATTGATCTTGGTTACGTTGCCGGCACCAACAGTATGTCCGCCTTCACGAATTGAGAACTTAGTTCCTAATTCAATGGCGATCGGGTGGATCAGCTTAACGTTCAAGTCAGCGTTATCGCCAGGCATTACCATTTCGATTCCTTGAGGAAGTTCGATAACTCCGGTAACGTCGGTGGTACGGAAATAGAATTGCGGACGATAATTCGAGAAGAACGGGGTATGACGGCCACCCTCTTCTTTGGTTAAAACGTATACGCGCGCATCAAAATCGGTATGCGGAGTGACGGTTTTCGGTTTTGCAAGAACCTGTCCGCGTTGGACGGTTTCCCGAGTGATACCACGGAGCAATGTTCCGATGTTGTCTCCGGCTTGAGCCTGATCCAACAATTTTCTGAACATTTCAACGCCGGTAACGACGGTTGCCAATGTGTCATGAATACCAACGATTTCAACGTTGTCTCCGACTTTTACAACACCGCGTTCAACTCTTCCGGTTGCAACGGTTCCGCGACCAGTAATGGTGAAGACGTCTTCAATCGGCATCAAGAACGGTTTTTCGGTATCACGAAGCGGGGTCGGAATGTAATCGTCGACAGTATCCATCAATTTGATGACAGCATCTTGAGCTTTTTCATCGCCCTGCATCGCTAACAAAGCGGATCCGCGAATGACTGGGATGGTATCGCCAGGGAATCCGTATTCGCTTAACAGATCACGGACTTCCATTTCGACCAAGTCAAGCAATTCTTCATCGTCGACTGCGTCGCATTTGTTCAGGAACACGATCAAACGTGGTACGCCAACCTGGCGAGCCAACAAAATGTGTTCACGAGTTTGGGCCATTGGGCCATCAGTAGCTGCAACAACCAGGATCGCACCATCCATTTGGGCAGCGCCGGTAATCATGTTTTTAACGTAGTCGGCATGTCCCGGGCAGTCCACGTGAGCGTAGTGACGCTTTAATGTTTCGTATTCAACATGGGCAGTGTTGATGGTAATTCCCCGAGCTTTTTCCTCGGGAGCGCTGTCAATTGCATCGTAAGCCATGATTTTGGAAAGGCCTTTCTTGGCCAAAACCATGGTGATAGCCGATGTTAAGGTAGTTTTCCCATGGTCGACGTGACCAATGGTGCCAATATTTACATGGGGCTTGTTGCGTTCAAACTTAACTTTTGCCATTTTTAATTTTCCTCCTAATAATTTTCTATGTATATATATTATTATATTTTGATTTTTTTTGCAAGCATAAAATTAATAATTTATGAATTGCGTTTTTTAATGATCGCTTCAGCGATGGATTTCGGGCATTCCTCATAGTGTGAGAACTGCATAGTATAGTTTCCGCGGCCTTGGGTATTGCTTCGAAGGGAAGTTGCATAACCAAACATATTCGCCAGCGGAACCGATGCTTTGACGCTTTGCAGGTTGTTATGACCATCTTGGCCTTCAATGCGCCCACGGCGCCCGGTCAAATCGCCGATGACATTTCCAAGATAATCATCCGGGACAACGACTTCGACGGACATGATTGGCTCTAACAAAACCGGTTGGCATTTTTCTTTTGATCCGTGGAAGGCATAACTTGCAGCAATCTCGAAGGCAATCTGGCTGGAGTCGACGTCATGATATGATCCGTCAAACAAGGTAGCTTTGATGTCGATGGTCGGATAACCGGCCAAGTTCCCGTTTTGCAACGAGTTTTCCAATCCTTTTTTGACTGCGCCAATAAATTCATGCGGTACGACGCCACCAACGATGGCATCAACAAATTCAAATCCCTTGCCAGGGTTTGGCTCGAATCTGATCTTTACGTCTCCATATTGGCCATGACCGCCGGTCTGACGAATGAATCTTCCTGGGACTTCGCCCATGGTTTTGATCGTTTCGCGATAAGATACTTGCGGAGTTCCGACGTTCGCTTCAACATGGAATTCGCGACGCATCCGGTCCACAATGATCTCCAAATGCAATTCTCCCATTCCGGAAATAATGGTCTGTCCGGTTTCGGAGTTGGTATAAGTCTTGAAAGTCGGATCTTCTTCGGATAATTTCTGAAGAGCTACGCCCATCTTGTCCATATCGCCTTTGGTTTTTGGCTCGATGGCCACGCTGATGACCGGTTCCGGGAAATTCATTGATTCAAGGATCACGAAGTTCTTTTCGTCGCAGATCGTATCACCGGTCGTCGTGTCTTTGAAACCGACGGCGGCGGCGATGTCGCCGGCGAAGACCTCTTTGATTTCGACGCGGTTGTTGGCATGCATCCTCAGGATTCGGGAAATTCTTTCTTTCTTACCTTTGGTTGCGTTGTAAACATAAGATCCGGAAGAAAGGGTCCCTGAGTAAACCCGGAAGAACGTCAGTTTTCCGACGAACGGATCGGTCATGACTTTGAAAGCCAGAGCCGCAAACGGGGTTTCATCCGAAGAACGAACGATGACTTCCTTGCCGTTTTTGTCCTCGCCTTTGATGTCGGGAACTTCGGTCGGAGCCGGCAAATAGTCAACGACCGCATCCAATGCCAGTTTCACGCCCTTATTTTTAAAAGCGGAGCCGCACAAAACCGGGAAAAATTTGACGGTCAGGGTGGCTTTTCGAATGGCTTCTTTCAATTGTTGAATGCTGATGGGAGCTTCTTCCAAATAAAGATTCATCAGTTCATCATCGAAATCAGAAGCGGCGGCGATCAATTCATCACGGCGAATCATCATTTCGTCTTTCAAATGGTCTGGAACCGGGATTTCAACGTAGTCTTCATGTTGCCCGCCGTCAAAATGGTAGGCTTTCATGGAAACGACATCAACGATTCCATCGAAATCGGCTTCGGCGCCGATGGGGATTTGGATCGGATGTGCGTTTGCACCCAGACGCTTGTGCAAACTTTGGACTGAAAAATTAAAGTTTGCGCCGGTCTTGTCCATTTTATTCACAAAAACAATTCGCGGGACATGATACTCAATGGCTTGACGCCATACCGTTTCGGTTTGCGGTTCAACGCCCGCTTGAGCATCCAAAACCGCAATTGCCCCATCCAGCACTCGCAATGAACGACTGACTTCAACGGTAAAGTCAACATGTCCCGGGGTGTCGATGATATTTATCTGATGCTCTTTCCAGAATGCAGTTGTGGCTGCGGAAGTTATGGTTATACCGCGTTCCATTTCTTGCTCCATCCAATCCATGGTAGCCGCTCCATCATGGGTCTCGCCAATTTTGTGGATCTTTCCAGTATGAAATAGAATGCGTTCCGTAACTGTAGTTTTTCCAGCATCAATGTGCGCCATGATTCCAATGTTGCGGGTATTTTTTAATGATACTTCACGAGGCATAACTTAAACTCCTATTACCATTGATAATGTGCGAAAGCTTTGTTGGATTCGGCCATGCGATGAGTGTCGTCACGTTTCTTGACGGCATTTCCGACGCCATTGGCGGCATCAATAATCTCATTAGCCAATCTTTCTTCCATAGTTTTTTCTTTTCTGAGTCTTGAGTATTGGGTCAACCATCTCAAGCATAATGTCATTTTACGTTCTGGCCGCACTTCTACCGGAACTTGGTAGTTGGCACCGCCGATTCGACGCGCACGGACCTCCAATTGGGGGGTAATATTATTTAGGGCATCGTTGAAAACGTCAAGAACCGGTCTTCCGGTTTGCTTTTCGATTTTTTCAAACGCTCCATAAAGAATTTGTTGAGCGACGCCTTTTTTGCCATCCATCATGATTCCGTTAATCAATCGAGTTACGATCGGTGAATTATAAATTGGATCTGGCAATACTTTTCTTTTTGCTATGTGTCCTTTTCGTGGCATGATTCTTTCCTCCTTTCAAAAAATAAGTTTAATCTTTTGCTTTTTTAGCACCGTATTTGCTTCGTCCTTGAACTCGTTTCTCGACACCGGTCGCATCCTGAGTACCGCGAATGATGTGATAACGAACTCCTGGCAGGTCTTTTACGCGACCTCCGCGAATCAATACGACGCTATGTTCTTGAAGCCGATGGCCGATTCCTGGAATATAAGCGTTCACTTCGATCCCATTCGATAAACGAACACGAGCATATTTCCGAATCGCTGAATTTGGCTTCTTAGGAGTCATAGTCGCAACACGAGTGCACACGCCGCGTTTTTGCGGAGAAACAACTTCCGAATAAGTCTTGTTCAAAGTGTTGAACTCTACTCGCAAATGAGGAGTCTTTGGCTTTTTGATTTTGTTGACCCGTGGTTTTCTTACTAATTGGTTGATTGTTGGCATTTTTTCTCCTTTCCTGAAACTACCACACTACCGGGCGTTTCATTAATGCATTAAATTTAGTCTTGGACAAGCCAAAACTAAATTCGTTTTTTACGTTAATTATTATACTCTTTTT
>CAYQUB010000117.1:0-4557 GCA_964420625.1 uncultured Bacteroidales bacterium
ACCCGTTTTTTGTTGACTTTTTCGCGAATGAAAATCGTCTTCGAAAACGAAAACCTGATCCCGAAGGATCATAAGTTCTTTCTGATCACCAATCACCAATCCAATTGGGACCCGATCGCCGTGATCGGCCGGATCCGGGGTCATACGCTCACCTTCATCATGAAGGACAGTCTTTTGAACGTTCCGATGGTTGGGACCTGGCTGCGTCATTCCGGCTTCCTGCCTTTGGATCGCAAAAACAATCGCCAAGCGTTGGAAGTGGTGCTCAGGGCCATCAATAAAGTCAAAGGCGGTCAATCGCTCGGGGTTTGTCCGGAAGGAACCCGGAGCAAAGGCCCGAAGCTCGGTAAATTCCGGCCCGGGGTCTTCAAAATCCCGATTAAAGCCGAAGCTCCGATCGTGGTGGTGGCATTGGACGGCTTTTATAAAATAAAATACCGTTGGCCGTTTCGGACCACCCCAGTGTACATGAAGGTCTGCGAAGTGATGCCTTACGAGACTTTTGCTTCAATGTCAACCGTTTCAATCAGCGAGAAAGCCCATGCCATCATCCAAACCGATTTGGAAGCGGCTCGAAAAAAGTATCCGTGGTTAAATTAAAAACCGGTTTTTTGATTAAAACCGGTTTTTCATTCGGGAAGGATGTTCCAAGACCGAATAATTATTTTTTGGTCCTGGATCTCAAAACAATTGATGGCGGCGTTCTTTAAGAAGGTTCCGAAATTGAAGTCGGGAATGGCCGTGGAAAGCAGCCCCTTGATGAAATGGGAATGGGTGATGATCAGGATCTTTTCACAAGGATAGTTCTTTGCAATGTCATTTATGGTCTTTAGCACCCGGGCTTGCAGATCCGCTTTTGATTCGAGTCCCGGCACTTGCTCTTGCATGATGCTCGGGAAGGTGTTTTCGTTAATGACCGTGCCTTCGAATTCTCCGAATTGCCTTTCGGTAAGTCCGGGGTGGATGATCGGACCCGGAAGCGATAGCCGGCTGGCGATGATCTGTCCGGTCTCAAGCGCCCGTTTTAAGGGACTGGAAAATACCAGGTCCCAGTGCGGATCGTTTTTCCTCAGATATTCCGCGACTTTTTCGGCTTCGGCCCGACCGGCATCATTCAAAAGATTGTCAGTGCGGCCTTGAATTCTTTTTTGGCGGTTCCAATTGGTCTGGCCATGGCGGATCAAACAAATAATCATTTTTATACATCCTTTTTTGTGGTTAGTATAACACAAAAAAGTTAAGATTGCACCTTTTGGGCCTTGGAAAACCGATAAAAACGGTTGCAAACCAGAGGGTTAACAACGCCTTCGGATTGAAACCGGTTTCAAATTTATGGTAGCCAAACCCAAGAATCCGTGATATAATACAAATACGAAAAAAAGGAGTGAGTAACTTGAGAACGGTAGATCTGATTGTAAAGAAAAAAGAGGGCCAGGCGCTGAGCCGGGAGGAGATCCATTTTCTGATCTCTGGATATGTTTCCGGGCAGATTCCTGACTATCAAATATCCAGTTGGCTGATGGCGGTTTGTTTGAAAGGATTGAATGAAACCGAACAGGCGGATCTGACCATGGAGATCCTGGAGAGCGGGGAACAAATCGATTTGTCCTCCATCCCGGGGATCTGCGTGGACAAACATTCGACCGGCGGCGTCGGTGACAAGACCACTTTGGTCGTCGCCCCGATCATTGCCAGCCTCGGTTTGAAAATGGCCAAAATGAGCGGACGGGGGTTGGGACATACCGGCGGGACTTTGGATAAACTGGAGTCCATTCCCGGATTTCAGATCCAGCGGACTTCGGAAGAGTTTTTGAATCAGGTTCGGGAGATCGGCCTGGCGGTGGTCGGGCAAACGGCCAACATCACGCCGGCGGACAAGAAACTGTATGCCCTAAGGGATGTGACCGGGACCGTTGAATCGGTCGGCTTGATCGCGAGCTCGATCATGTCCAAGAAACTGGCCAGCGGGGCTTCACACATCGTTTTGGATGTGAAAGTGGGGGACGGGGCGTTCATGAAGACTTTGGAGGATGCCCGGATTTTGGCCAAGGCCATGGTCAAGATCGGCGATAACTGCGGACGCAAAACGGTCGCGGTCCTGACGGACATGGATCAGCCGCTCGGATGCGCGGTCGGAAACGCCAATGAAGTCGAGGAGGCCATCGAGACCCTGAAGGGACGGGGGCCCCAAGATTTTACGGAACTTTGCCAAGCCATCGCCGCCGAACTATTGCTTGTGACCAATGCCGCGGTTTCCAAAGAAGCCGCCCTGAAGATGGTCGATGAAGCAGTCCAAAGCGGCCGGGGACTGGAATATTTACGCAAGATGATCATCTGGCAAAAGGGTGATCCAAGCGTCATCGATGATTATTCGCTGCTTCCAAAGGCCAAGCGGGTCATACCGGTATTGGCGAAAAGCAGCGGGTACGTGAAAAAAGTACAGGCGATGAAGATCGGGCGAGCCGCCATGATCTTGGGAGCCGGACGTCAGACCAAGGACGGCGTCATCGATCCGGCCGTCGGCGTCAAAGTGTTCGCGAAAGTCGGAACCAAAGTCAACAAGGGCGATCTGATCGCCGAAGTATACGGAAATGATTTGAATGTTGAAGAAGCAGTAGAGGAAGTCGGATCGGCTTTTGCGTATTCGACGGAATTCGTTCCAAAACATCAGATCGTTTTGGACATCGTGTCTTAACACGGGGTAAGGAGAAAACTATGGATTTAATTTATGAGCAGATCCTCAGAGTCGTGGCCTGCGCGCTGGTCGGCGCCGGAATCGGCTACGAACGGGAAATTAGAAACAAACCGGCGGGATTCTTTACTTTCACGCTGGTTTCCATCGGCAGTTGCTTGATTGCCATTTTGCAACAAAACCTGGCCCTTGATACCATGGCCCTAGTTCATAATGATCCGTCGCTGGTCGGCGTGATCAGCGTCGACCAAGGGCGGATCATCGCCCAGGTCGTCAGCGGCATCGGCTTTTTAGGAGCCGGCACCATCATTCACAACCGGGCCAGCGTCAAAGGCATCACTACCGCCGCCATGTTGTGGATGGTCGCGGGTTTGGGGCTTCTGATCGGAACCGGCGGGCTTTACAATTACATCATCGCCGGGGTGACCACTTTGATCATTCTGCCTTTGGCTTTCTTCTCGAGAAAACTGACCGGTCGGATCTCACAGACCAAGAAAGTCCAACGCATCCGGATCGTGTTCGACGAGAACGCCGAAAAACAATTGTTTGACAATCTGGCCTCCCAAGGCGTCATCGTTAGAAAATCCTATCTAATGAACAAAACCATCGTTGACGGACGGCAGCTGAAAGAATCGATCATTTACTTCAGTCTTCCGAAAACCCGGAAGTTTGAAGACGTGATGAATCAGATCTCGATGTTCGAATTTGTGGTTGAGATCGAAGAAGCATAATGATGTTTAACGAAAGCGGAAGTCAAAAAGGCTTCCGCTTTTGATTTTTAAGCTTTTGAATCCTTTTTTTTAGTTTTTGAACAAATTTAAAATATAATACTTAAGCATTTCACTGTGTTGAAACAGGTAGACAAACTTGACTCAAAATCAAGCGCCGAATAAGCGTGCCGGTTCGAATCCGGCCAGTGGCACCATAGTAGAATGAAAGGCTTGATACCAAAACAAACATTTCTTGTTTTGAAATCATTCCTTTTTTTAACTTCATTCTTTATTTTTACAATATTTTGTGTTCCTATTAGTAAAACGAAATGGTAATTCATCGGGGTATATATATAAAATTTTTACAAATAATTTAAAAGGGCAAAAAAAGCGGGTAACAGTGCTGAAATCGGCAATATTGCTTGGCAACCTGTTGGCTTGCATCGGTAAGCACAAGATTTACGAGGACGGATATTTTCAATATATCATAGTAGGTGAAAATAGTCCTTTTTTAAAGATAAAATCCGATGAGGTTGTGTCCATTGGGGGATTTACGGATTTGATGAAAACACAAGAAATGATAGACATACCCAGATTTTTCGATGGTAAGGAAGTTCAAAACTTATTGTATTCCGTTGTGGCACGTTGAGTGTATCAAAATTACCCTAAAATTTTTAAAAAAATCCTTCTCATTTTGAACCACATATTGTATAACAAAATTGAAAAAAAATTATGGGGATAATTTATATGGAATATTTTTTATATATTTTTAATTATTTACCATAATTTGAATGTTCAAATTATGGTATTTTTTTAACTTAACCCCCAAGAATTATTTAAAACCTATATAACGATATTTTACATAGGTGAAACCAAACAAAGATGAAGTGATAAGAGAGAAAATTATTTTTGAATTTCTTTGGTAATTTAAAGAGTTTAATTAATGGATGATTTACATAATATGCTAAGTAAATTTCAAGAGGAATAGGTTATTGCTAAAAAATATTAATGTTGGGATCGACATAATTATTTGTTTTAGTTTGTTCATTGGATGCAAAGTTGAACAATTAAGGAATTCATTTATTTGGTTCAAATGGTAAAATTAATTAAACTTATGTCAACACATATTTTATTTCTCTGAGTAAAAAGACTGTT
>CAYQUB010000118.1:0-4555 GCA_964420625.1 uncultured Bacteroidales bacterium
GTGATGGAAATGGTGATCTGTCCTTCTTCGACCGTTTCCGTGACCAGACCGTCTGTTAAGGCATCGCTTTCAAAGTTCAGCCCGCCGGCCGGTTCGGTGACCGCGGACAGCGATTGGATCGAATAATCGACTTGGAAATCTACTTCGGAGGAGTAACCGACCGTATAAGTCGTAAGTGATTGCTCTTCCAAGGTGTTGATCAGGGTGGCCACTTGTTCGCCGCCGGTGACGACAAGTTCGAGTCGGCTTTCGCTAACCGCGAAGCTATCTTTGACGACCACGAAATTGTAGACATCCGAAGCCAGAGCCATGTTTTTGGAGACCCGAATGAAATTGGTTGTATCGTCCGGATTCACGTAATGAGTCATGGTCAGGATGGTGGTTTCGCCGTTGATCTGCTTGAACCCTTCCAAAAGGAAAGTGTCGGTTCCGGATTTTACCATTATTTCTATTTCCAGCCGGGTACTGGTTACCAAGGTTTCGTTGAAATAGATATCCATGAGGATGGGCTCGCCGTTAAGGCCGAAGCCTTCGAATTTGATCTGATTGGCAAAGCTGTTGTCATCGCAAGGAACGCGGAAGAAGTGGCTGGTTTCATTCCCCAGCATCATCTCGATCGGATCCAAGTACTGGTTCAGAAAACCCAGTTGCAAAGACACCAGCAGATCATCATTCGGAACCACCTCCGCGGCGGTCCCCGCGAACAAGCCGGAAGTATTGTAGGCTAACGACACGACGCTGGCGGCGGCGAAACCATAGATTTCATCCGAAGAATTGAAGACCAGCATGGCCACATTGTCGTCTCCAGGGTTGTCCGCATCCTTATTGTTCTGGGACAGAGCCAAAGGAATTATCAAAGCCGTGATCATGAGGGCGCTCAGGGCGAACTGCCATCCGAAACTTCGGATGGATAACCTTGGTTTGATCGGGGCGAATGAAGGCAACAAAGCTTCGATCTGGGCGGTTTCCAATATTTTGTTCTTGTCTACGGAGGGGATTTCCGCTTGCAGTTCCTGACGGATCAGGTTGATCTTATCATTCAGTTTCATTGCCTTCACTTCCTTTCATTTCAATTTTTTGATTTTGTTTACGGCTTTATTATAGTGCCATAGGGTGGTTCCCAAAGGCATTTTCAGGATCTGGGATATTTCCCGGTGCGTCAAATTTTGCATGATGTGCAGGAGAAAGACGCTCCGTTCCGTTTCGGAAAGACATTTTAACATCCCTTCAACGACGGAATTTCTTTCTCCGGTCGGATTGACGCTCGGGAAGATCATTTCCTCGCTGGTGATGTCGACTTTGATCTCATGCTGATCTCGGCGATAGTGATCGATGGCCTTGTTTCGGGCAATGGTGATCAGCCAGCTCAGGAAATTCTTTCCCGGTTCATATTGATTGATTTTCTCCAACATGGTGATGTAGGTGTCCTGCATCAAGTCCTGGCTGGTTTCTTTATCTTTGACGATCGAGACGATCATGGCATAGACGGCCGTTTTGGTTTCATTGTAAATGAATTCGAAAGCGGCTTCGTCTTTTTGCTTTAGGGCTTCGATGTATTGGTCATAATTAGCCATAAACGTTCTCCTTTCGGAAAGAATATGACTAATTATAACATTTTATCGGGAGCTTATCAATGAGGCTTGAAAATTATTCGGCCGGTTCAACCGTCGGTTCAACGATGATGGTCGGATCAGCGATGGCTCGCTGGAAGACCACATCGTCTACAACCGACATGTCGCCGAGCAAATAGTGGGAAGTAGCGACTTCGCCGCTGATGACGTACAGGTAATCGTCAACGCGGAAAGCCCGTTGGATGGTGAAATCATAATACCAGTAGTAATTGTAAAGGTCAGGGTTTTGAGTGAAATATTGCAAGTGGTTGATGGTGTAACGCACCTGGATCGGTTGTTCGCGTGTATCGTCAACATCGAAGATGATGTAATCGTTCATGCTCGAGTATTTTCCGTCAGTCCAGTTCGAACGCCAGAGCGAGAAGCCCATGAAACCGCGGTCTTTGTCAATCAGAATGGCTTTGTGATTCCAAAGCGCTTCGCTGTAACTCCAGGAGGTTTCGTTGTTGGAAAGGATCAGCGGAGTCCCGACTTCCACCGGGTGAGCTTTGTCGGTGACATCGTACAAGGACAATTTCATGCCGGTAGTCATTCCCTGTTCGTTGGCTTCGAAGCCGATGCCGATGATCAGGTTGTCCGTCCAAAGGTGTTGGTAGACGCTGAACCCGGTTACTTGCAATTCGCCGGCGATGACTGGATTGGCTGGATCGCTTAGATCAAGCGTATAAAGCGGGTCGGTCCTGAGGAAAGTGACCACGGTCGCCGAGTCGCCGTTGAAACGGACGGATTGGATTCTTTCACCCGGTTTTCCGAGGCCTTCTTCAATGGAACCAACAATTTGGAGTTCATAGATTCCGTCAACCAGTTTTCTCTCAAAGACAAACAAGCGGTTGGCCACGGTCTCTCCCCAGCCTTCGGTGGTGGCAACGCGCAGGTAGCCGTTATATTCATCCATGGCGAACTGATTGATGACATATCCGGAATAGATTCCCATTCCGCCGTAAAAGACATCGCCGTTGACGGCATCAAACTGGTAAGAGATCAATTTGCCTTTTTCTTCATAGATCCCGAGCAGGTTCTGTTCGTAATAAGTAGTTGCCAAGTAGATGGCGTTTTCAGAAACATAGATCTGACCCCAGCTTTGCGAGCCCAGGAAGACATCATTGTCATAAGTGATCGTATCTTCCAAATAAGCGGTGGTGATGACGGTAAAACTTTGGTACATCATCTCCGGGAGATACTTGATGTCGGCGTAATCAAAGAAAGTTGCTTCGCCGTCATGCAATGACCATGGCCGCGGGTCGTAATCCGCATCATCCAAATAATAGTTGTAGGCATAGTGGTTGGAGATCAAATAAAGATTGTTGCCAATGAGTCGCGAACCAAGCAGATAACCGCTGATTTCATAAGTGTCAATCTTGGCCAGAGTTTCGAGGTCATAAACATCAATGACGCTCATGGAAGTATAGCTGTAGTAATATCTTGAATAGTAATAATCATCGGTAGTCACATCGCCGTTGGCTGAATCCGGTTTTTCTCCGGTCGGGTCGTCAGCTTCCGGGATCAAAGTGATGTAATACTCATATTTTTGACCGATAACGATCAAATACTTGTCAGTTACGTAAAGTTCCGAATAATAAGTGTAACTCTCATAAACGTCTTCGCGGACCGATTGGATCTCTTCGCTTAAGACGATCTCCATTTCGCCTTCCCCGCGCAATTCAATGACCTGCAGCCGGTCCCAACTGATGGAATAGATCCGGCGTCCGTCGGTTTTCATGATGTCGCCTTCATCAACGCCTTCAACTTGGACATTGGTGGTGGTGTAATCATCGCTCTTGTAAGTCGAAGAAGAGGTATATTGAGAATCCGCTTCGGCGTTCGGAGCGCCCTCCATATCATCGGTCATGATGCCGCCCCGGTTAAAACTGAACCAACCGGTGGACAAACTGTCCGAGGTTTTTTTGAGAAGACTTTTAAGTTCCGAATCGCTTTGGACGCTGTTCAAACCCAAGTCCTCAGCCTCCTGATGGGTTCCGCCAATCGTGCATCCGCTCAGTATGACGCTCGTGGCAAAAAGCATCACCAATAAGATTTTTTTCATATTTATTCCTCCTGTTTTCATCCACCCTTAATACGAATGACTGGGGGATTTTATTGGTTGAAAAAAATTAAAGCGCCGGGTTTGCGGCGCCTGACTGCTTAGGGATTAAACCGGTTCGGCTTCGATGGCCGGCGGTTCCGGTTCGCTTTCTTCTTTAACGAAATTTTGTTTGGTCGGGCGAACGTAGTAATTGACATTCGCGGCCTGAAAATAGGGAAGGAAATAAAGGCCATAAAGCCTGAAAGTGATCAAAGTGAACAGGAAATGGCCGATGAAGGAAAGGACGAAAAGGAAACATTCCTTTTTATGACCGTTCATCAAATCGCGGCTTTTGCGCAGGGAATCCGGGACATCCAGCTCGGGATCGTCCGCCAGCAGATTTAAGGTCATTCCGAACAGCCAACAAAAAATGATTCCGGGAACGATGAAACGGGAAACCCGACCTCAACCATGACGCTAAAAAGCAAATAGGCAGCGATGATCTTTAAATCATATTCAAGATTTTAAAGGAAATCCGGAAAGAAGCTGAAATCCGTCTTTTTTCTTTTGGGGGCCTTGCGGGTTATGCGATACAAACCGGCTAGAAGCACCGGAAACAAAGCCGGACCCAATCCTGCGGCTGACCTTAAATCACCGCTGATCGAAGCCACGAGAATGGCCAAAAACAGTCTAAAACGACAACCGGTCCGAGTTTGTTTTGGCATAGCTTAAATTTCTTTAAAATTCAGTAATTCTCCTTTTCTTATATTATTATATCGTATTTTTGGTTATTTGCCATCAGAAAATGCCGGCTGATCAATCTTCTATATAGAAAGGATTTTTTGGCGACGGAACGCCGTTTCCGAGGGAACATTATCTTTTTTTGCTGTTGAAAACCGGT
>CAYQUB010000119.1:0-4547 GCA_964420625.1 uncultured Bacteroidales bacterium
TGAGCAGAGATTTCTCTGCTCTTTTTAAAAAATGATTACATTTTCCCAAGGAAAATCCCCTTTGAAGCGTATATTATATGTAAAGAAAAATATGGAGGAAAAAATGAGAAAATTATTATTTGTATTGACTCTGACGATTTCGTTAATGGTAATGACGGGCTGCGCTTCTCCTACGGGAGGAGTTACACCTTTCAATTTTGAAACCAAAGACCAAGTTTATGCGTTCGGAGCCATTTCCACGACTAACTTATTGCAACAGGAAAACGAGGGATTGGCACCGCTAGCCGCAACCACTGGGGCGACCCCTTCCGCTTTGAGCGGGGAAGAAGAGACTTTGCTGGTTGAAGAAGAAGTTGACGATATCAACAAGTATCTGAACATGATGGAAAAATTCTTGGGGACCAACAATGGTTTCGGCACCGAAACTGTTGTTTCGGATCTGCCTGAGTATTCAACAAAAATTGTGTTTACCGCCAAGGACATTTTAGGAAACGATGTCGTTTATGTTTTGTACCTTAACGAGACCGTCGTTTTGACCGATACGGAAACCGAAGCCGATGAAAACGATGAACTTGATGGCGAAAATCATGACGATTTGGAAGACGTTGAAACCGAATCCACATTAAACGGTTTGTTGGTTGTGGGCGGAGTCAATTATACCATTGAAGGCTCCAAAGAAGTTGAAGAAGATGAAGTCAAAATCACCGTCATTTCCCAAGTCGATGCTTTGAACTATGTGAAAGTAGTATACAAGACCGAGGAAAACGAGACCAAGTTCAGTTATCAGGTTGTGGCCAATGGCGCTGTAACCAGCAAAGCCGAAGTTAAGTTGGAAGTTGAAGATGATGAAACCAAAACCGAGTTGAAGTTTTTGGAAGGAAACGCCCGAGGCGAGTACACTTTCAAAATGGAAACCGAAGATGGGAAACAGATCATCAAAGTGGAATATTACATCAATGACGGAACGACTGAGGAATCCGGAGAGGCAAAGATCGACATCATCGTTGATCCGATCACCGGCGAAACTTCTTATGCTTATCACATCTCGACTAACGATGATGAAGAGAGCGAAGTAGAATTCGACCGCAACGAAGAAAACGAAGAAGACCATGACTTAGAAGAAGGGGAATAACCATTCCCCTTCCCCTTTTTTGAACATACTCAGGAAGATCAATCATTTTTTATGATATAATGACTAAAAGAATATTGAAGAAGGGAACCCTTTATGGATCAATTAGAGCATTATATCGAAGCCTTAAAACAAAGGGACGAAACCGCTTTTGAGAATATTTATAATGAAACCAAGCAAGGTACTTTTGCTCTGATTCTATCGATTGTTCGCGACCGTTCTCTGGCTGAAGACGTCATGCAAGATACTTATATGAAAATGATCGCTTCGATTCATCAATACCAGAAAGGGAAAAGTTTTCGAAATTGGCTGCTTTCAATCGCCAAAAATCAAGCTCTTGATTATTACCGGCGCCGAAAACACGAAACCCTGACGGACGGCGATGACCTGGATGTCTTAGAAGGAAACCAAACATCCGGAAATGAGTTCCAGTTGGAATTAAACGAACTTCTGGATTTGCTAAGTCAAGAAGAACGCGAGATCGTGGTGCTGCGGATTGTTGAAAACATGAAGCACCAAGATATCGCCGAAGTTTTAAATAAAAAGGTCGGAACGGTAATGTGGCAATATCACAATGCCCTTCAAAAAATGAAAAAATACCGAAAGGAGTGACAAGAATGCGGAAAAAAGAAATAATCAATATCATCCGGACTTCGGTCATATCCATGGTTCCGGAGCAGAAGCCGCTTTTTGACATAAATAAAATTGAATTCGAAAGTCTTCAGGTATCCTTGCTAAGTCCGCGTCCTCGGTATTTTCCAGGTTTGGCCTTGAAAGCGGTGCTGACGTCCTTAGTGATCCTTCTTTCCACGGCTTTTCTTTATGTGGCCTGGAATAAGACCCCCGAGGATCAAACTGATCCCGCGTGGGATGGAAAAGAACAGATTTATACTTTTTCCGCCGTTTCCGCGACCAATCTTTTGTACGCTTCGTTAAGCGAAACCGGAAATCTGCCCATCATGCAACCGATGGCGCTGAAACCACTTGATTCAAACGGCTTGTTGGTCATGGATTCTTTGGGCTCACTGAACAAATATCTTAATACCATTGAGGATCTGATCGGAAAAAGGGACGCCATGTCTTTTGATAGCATGGAATCTGATCGCCAGGATTATCAAGTCAAACTGGTATTCTCGACCGTCGACTTACTCGGAAATCCGATTCAATACACAATGTATTACAATGAAACCATCGAAGATTCGGAGATGACTTCTTTTTCAGGAATCTTATTGTTCAAGGGGTTGGAATTCTTGCTTGAAGGAAGTCAAACTACCTCGGATGAAGAAACGAAAATGGAATTGATTGCTTATTCCTCAGCCCTTAACAAAGCGGATTATGTAAAAGTGGAACACAAAATAGAAAATGAGCAACAAACGTTCGAATACGAGTTTGTTATGGATGGGGAAATCGTTCAAAGTAGCGAATTAAAAATTGAAAACGAAGAGGAAGACCTGAAAATCGAATTGCTTATGGAAGAAGGGGAAAGTTCATGTTCTTTCGAAATCACCCGAATTTCCGAGGAAGGGGAAGACTACCTGAAAGTCGAATATGACATTCAGACCTTAAGTGAAAATGAAAAAGGAGAAATTCTGGTTACCGTGATCATCAATGAAATTTCCCAAACCTCGGTTTACCACTACTTTGTCTCTTCCGAAGAAATCGATGAAGAGTACGAAGAAGACCGGATCGAAAAAGACGATGATGAAGAACAAGACGATGAGGAAGAAAAAGACGAAGCAAATGAAAATGGAATTGAAAGCTGATATTGATTAAGATTTCAAAGCGAGTTCAGCCCCGCGGATGGGGTACATGCTCGCTTTTTTGTTTTTGCCTCCATAATAAAATATCGAAATATCATTTGCCAATAAAGGCCAAAAGTGATATAATAACTATGTTAGAAAAAAGATGGAGGATAGAAAAATGGTAGAAAACAATTATATAAATGAACAACTTTTGAAGAAAATCGAAGTTGAACAAAAGGTAAAAGTTAACCAGATTCAAGCCGTTCTTAAATTGGTCGAAGAAGGCGGAACCGTCCCTTTTATCGCCCGTTACCGTAAAGAAGTAACCGGAGGATTGGACGAAGACCAAATTCGCGCCATTTATACGGAATGGGAATATGGCCAAAAGTTAGCCGAACGAAAAGAAGACATCATGCGGCTGATTGAAGAAAAAGGGAAACTAACCGAAGAGCTGAAGAAAGAAATCATTCAAACCAACAAGCTTTCGGAATTGGAAGATATTTATCGTCCATTTAAAGAGAAAAAGAAGACCCGTGCCACCGATGCCAAGCAAAAAGGGTTGGAAACCCTGGCCAATTATTTGTTAAGTTTTCCGGTTGAAGGCGACGTTTTTGCAGAAGCCCAAAAGTACGTAACAACTGAAGTAACCGAAGAAATGGAAAAGAACAATTTGGTCGTCAAAGATGCCAAAGAAGCCCTTCAAGGCGCCAAAGACATCATCGCGGAAATCGTCTCCGACGAACCAAAATTCCGTCGCTGGATCCGAAGTTTCTTTGAGAGAAGATCCGATCTCACTTCAACCGTCAAAGATGCGGCTTTGGATGAGAAAAAAGTTTATGAAATGTATTACGATTACCGCGAGCCGATCAGCACCATCAAAAACAAACTGCATCGGGTTTTGGCAATCAACCGCGGAGAATCCGAGAAAGTACTGAAGGTATCCATTGATGAGGACGTTGAGCATGTATTACGCTTTTTGCAACGCCAAATCAT
Source organism: uncultured Bacteroidales bacterium (assembly GCA_964420625.1). Classification (GTDB taxonomy): domain Bacteria; phylum Bacillota_I; class Bacilli_A; order ML615J-28; family CAG-698; genus UBA2253. Next base: position 3,865 of record CAYQUB010000119.1, read on the forward strand.
CACCAACGAAGAGTCGATCACCGTTCCTTTCGTGAAGGATGCCATTGAAGACGGATACCGCCGTTTGATAAAATCCTCGATTGAAAGAGAAATTCGAGCTGATTTAAAAGACAAGGCCGAAGATCAATCGATCAAAGTCTTCGCGGAAAACTTGAAACGATATCTATTGACTCCGCCGATGAAGGGAAAAGTGGTGCTGGGCGTTGACCCGGCCTACCGGACCGGATGTAAATTGGCGGTTGTTGATGCCACCGGAAAAGTGTTGGATAAGGGAGTAATTTTCCCGAACCAAAAGAATATCAAAGAAACCGTATCGGGCGAAAGAACCGCCGCTTCAGTTAAAATAATTTTGGATTTCATCGATAAATACCATGTTGAAGTCGTTGCCATCGGCAACGGAACCGCCAGCCGGGAAACGGAAAGTTTCATCGCGGAAACTCTCAAGATGGCCAAACATGAAGTTTATTTCATCATCGTCAATGAAGCCGGCGCTTCAATTTATTCCGCCAGCAAAATCGCTCAGGAAGAGTTCCCTGATTATCATGTTGAAGAACGTTCGGCGGTTTCGATCGCTCGCCGGTTGCAAGACCCGCTTTCCGAATTGGTCAAGATCGATCCGAAATCCATTGGGGTCGGGCAATATCAATATGATGTCACACAAAACACCAAACACACCCAACACA
>CAYQUB010000120.1:0-4482 GCA_964420625.1 uncultured Bacteroidales bacterium
TCTGTTTTTTCCATTGGTTCTCCTCTTGCGACTTATGATCGCTATTAATTCTTAATCAATTATAACACAAATTTTGCCAACTTGCGAAGATTACTTTTAAGTTTTGGTCATTTCAAAGCGATCCAGTAGCGTTGGGTAATCCCGGTGCTGTCCGCGATCTCGTTTTCCAACACTCCCCCATTGGCCAGGATGGTTTTGGCGGAAGCAATGTTATCCTGATAGCAGGTGATCAAAACCCGGTCCAAGCCCAGTTCCTTACATTTTTCCAACGCCAACCCAAGCATGGCTTTGGCGTAACCATTTCTTCGTTCCGACTTGCGAACGCTGTAGCCGATGTTTCCGCCCAGCCTAAACAAGTAATCGTTCAGACGGTGGCGGATGTCGATCATCCCAACCATCCGATTATCGGAGATCCGCACGCCCAGATACGTGGTTGACGGCACCAGCCCCGGCTGAACCGTTTCCTCGTTTAAGCTGTCATTCAGCTTTTTTAGCCAAACCTCGTAACTGCGGGCCACATCCAGTCCCGCCACCCCTTGCATGACCTCATCATTTCTTTGAAATTCTTCTTTATAATTGATGACTTCGGTTTCATAATCCTTGGTCGGAAATACCAGTTTGATCGCATCCATGCTTTTTTAGTCCTTCCGTTGCTTGCATTTTACACCCAAAAACGGTTTAATTCCAGTCTTTTTTAACCCCATTTCCAAAATTCCGGAAAACGCCCGTTGTTGACATACTTCTACACAGGGGTATGATAAGAATCAGGGCAGCAATCATAATCCGGAGGTTAGGATGAGCATCAGAAGTTGCCCGCGAAAACAATGGCCATTGTGGGGACGGTCCGGTTATACTTCCCTGTCGTTTTCAGGCTGGTTACGGGCATCGTCAAATCGAGGCAAACCGGACAATTCCTCCGGGACTTTATGATCCCGACGGAATTATTCTTCTGTCCGCTCATCGGACTGGCCCGGCTGGCCATGCGGGCGCGGAAAGCAAAGCCGGAGCGAAAACTTCTGATCATCGGCGCCACCGTCATGGTGTTTTTCTTTCTGGCATTAATGATCGGCGCTACCTTAAGCGGTCTGGCTTCCGGAGAAACGGAAATGAACGCTTTGGCCGGGGGGCGGTCCGGGATCGCCATGGGGATCTTCATTCTTGGCCAGATCGGCGCGGGAATCGTTGGCTTGATGCGGTTTCGAAAACCGTTTCGCATTAAACCGAACCCGACGGAATAAAGCATGGCAAACAAAAACACCACATTGGGTGATTTCATCCGCTGTGGTGTTTGCTTTTACTTAGTTAAGGTATTTGTTTTCCAGTTTATCAAGCAAAAAATGCAAATGTTCGTGGGTTCCTTGGCCCATGATGGTTTCCTCGTATTCTTCAAATTGTTCAAGCAGCTGGGTTTGGATCGAAGCCGGGATCATTTTGTCGCCCATCGGAAACAATACGGTGTTTTCTTTTTGGATGTGAGTCCGCATGAGAGCCACATATCCGGTGGCGTTTTCTAGAAAACGCGCGATCTTTAAATCCTCTTTCTCCATCGAATCCGCCATCCCCTGAATGAACTTCCGTCCTTGGGTATGATCTGACAACATTTGGGCGATCGGTCCTCGATCTTTTGGGATTCCGGCTTTGATCAGGGCCGGAAACAAAAATCCTTCTTCTTTCCCATGATGGCATTTATCGGCGAAGGTCCGCAGAAAGAGGATCATGTCCCCAAGATCCGAAACATCGCCCCGGGAATCTTCCCGGACCAGATTCGCCATTTGTTCAAGAATGTCCAACGCAAGCAACACCTGTTCGTGTTCGTGCTTTAAATCTTCGCTGGCAAATTTCATTTTTTCTTTCTCCTTTTATTCGTTAATGATGTTGATTTGGCACATCTTCATGGCACTTAGGGCATTTTGATGGCTTTCGGGAGTGATTCCCGCGACCGCGCTCGCATCAACGATGATCGGGACTTCCGGAAGGAAGGCCTTGATCAAAAGGGCGTTGTTCATGACGCAAATGTCGGTGCAAAGTCCGATCAGTTCAATCGATTCGATCGGCTCTTTGTTGTTTTGGGCTTGCAAAGCCTGGCCTAGGGAAAGGCAGCCGAAAGTGCCTTTTTCAAACACTTTGCCTTTGGAAGCCAAACGCTGCGCTTCGATGTCTTTATGAAGTTTCCACCCTTCGGTTCCCTGCAGGCAATGGGCGACCGGAAGATATTTTCCTTCCTGGGTGGACAGGTAATTGGCTTGATGGGTATCCTGAGTATAAACGACGATCCCCTTGAATTTCTTAATTCGGTCAACGACTTTGGAAACCAGTTCCCGGGCTTCCTTGGTCCCCAGCGGTCCGTCAATAAAATCATTTTGCATGTCGACCACGATCAATACTTTTTTCATTTTGTCCTCCTGGTACTTTCTTATTATACCATTAACCATGAAAATGCCAAGGTCTTTATTTTTCCAGTCAATCCGGCCAATTCCCAATACCTCTGATTTCCTTCTTTGGGCTTGAATGTTAGCCCCAACCACGGTATAATAAACCAAGAGGTAAAACCATGATCATCAATTTCATGACTTTCAACATTCAACATTGCCAAGATTACGTCAAGAAAACCATCGACGTCAAACTGATGGCCGATACCATTAAAAAAGGCGACGGACAGATCGTCGGACTAAACGAAGTATTCGGCGAAAGCGCATCATCCCTCTGCCAAGCCCAGCAGATCGCGGCGAGGTTGCAATACCAGGGATTCTTTGTTCAGTCGATCGATTTTCGGGGTCAACCCTTCGGAAATGCCCTCGTCAGTAAATTCGCGCCAACCTCGGTGGAAAAGATCCCCATTCCCGATCCCGTCCCCGATACCGATGAATACTATGAAACCAGAAGCATCATCAAAGCCCAGTTTAAGAATCCCACGTTCACCCTTCTCGTCAGTCATTTCGGCCTAGCCAAAAGCGAACAAATTAACGCCGTCCAAACCATCGTCAATGAAATCCAAAGCCTCAAGACCCCGATCGTTTTGATGGGTGATTTCAACCTGGTCCCCGATGATCCATTGCTTAAGCCGATCAAGGCCCGGCTTAAAGACACTTTGGGAAAGAATCTCCTCAGTTTTCCGTCGATTGACCCGGTTCGGAAGATCGATTACATCCTGGTCAGCCCCGACATCAACGTTTTGGAAGCCGACATCCCGAACCTCGTGGCTTCCGATCACCGGCCGCATACCGCGGTTTTGGAAATTTTATAAGCCAAGTCCTGACTCAGGCCAAGAGTCAATGATCAATTGGCCAAAAGGAGGAATCATGTGCGGACGTTATACGATCAATGTCACTTATGAAGACATGAAAACTTATTTGCATGACAACTATCACATCGATGATTTCGAAACCGAGTTCAAACTTCCCCGTTATAACGTGGCTCCGGGCCAAAACATCCTGTCGGTCATCAATGACGGCACCAAAAACCGGGCGGGTCTGCTGAAATGGGGTTTCGTTTCGTTCTTTGCGAAAGACGAAAACATGGGAACCAATCTCATCAACGCCAAAGCCGAGACTCTGTTTTCCAAACCGTCCTTCAAGAATTCTTTCAAAAACCAGCGTTGCATCATTCTCGCCGACAGTTTTTATGAATGGGCCAAAACCGGGTTTGAAAAGATCCCGATGCGGGTGATGTTGAACGATCAATCCTTGTTTGCCATGGCCGGACTATGGAGTTCTTATACCCGGCCCGACCGCACCAAACTTTATACCTGTACCATCATCACCACCGCCGCCAATGACTTGGTCGCTCCGATCCATGACCGGATGCCGGTCATTCTGACCAATGAGACCGCCAACCTGTGGCTGGATCCCAAAAATTCGGATCTTCAGTCTTTGGCCGCGCTTCTGGTTCCGTTTGATCCCAAAAAGATGACTGCCTTCCAGGTCTCATCGGCCGTAAGCAATGTAAAAAACGATACTCCCGACTTGATAAAAGCCATTTGAAGAGGCATACAAAAAGCCCCCGAACGATAACCGGTTCAAAGTACGGTTTTTCGGGGGCTTTTTTCATGCTTTTATGTAAATTAGGTATTCCCAAGGCGAAAGCGTGAATTCTTCAACGGTTTCGATGGACACAGCGGAATTGGTAAAGTAACTAAGGTAATCTCCGGCCCGATCTCCAAAATCAAGGGTTATGGTTTGGGCTTGGGCACTCAGGTTCAAGATCACGATGACCGAGTTATCTTCCGCTTCCCGAACATAACACAAAGTATCGAGGTTCCCATCAAACAAAAATTCGATGTTAGATTGATCAACATGACCCAAAGCGGGATTATTCTTTTTTAAAGCAATCAGTTTTTCATAAAACAAGTAAGTTGGGTTGGTTTCCCAACCGGTCCAGTCGATCGCATCTTTTTCAAAGAATTCGAGCCGGCGGTCAAGGTTCACTTCCTGTCCCGAATAAATAAGCGGCATTCCGGGAAGCGAAAACACCAAAACATTCATG
>CAYQUB010000121.1:0-3078 GCA_964420625.1 uncultured Bacteroidales bacterium
TGTGTTGGGTGTGTTTGGGTTTTGGGGGTTCGAATCCCGCACAGGTCACCATAAAGACTTTAAAGTATGCTTGCCTTAAAAGTAAACATATTTTTTTCATTTGGGCCGGTTCATTAAAGAATTTCCTCTTCGGGATTCCGATTATCGCCTTTAAACTATTGATTTAAAAATGAAACATGATATAATGGTTTTGAAATGGGAATAGGAAAAAAAGGAAACATAAAATGAATTTGGAACCGGTTTCCTTTGCATTAATCAAGAACCAATCGAAGACCATCGAAATGCGTTTGAATGATGAAAAAAGATCGCCGATCAGATGGAATGAAATGATTGAATTTGTAAACGTAAAAACGAACGGGTCCTGATAAGAGTGATCAACTTATATGAATATCCGTCTTTTAATGAATTATACTTGCATCATGGAAAACCATCGATCGGTCATTTAGAAAAAGAAACCCCAAATTCCGATGATATGTTAAATGACTATTCGAAAGAGCCAATTGATAAATTTGGAGTATCAGCCATTGAAAAAAAAGTAACGGAGTAAAGAAACTTTTAATTAAGGAGTCTTTGAATGAAAAAAACCATTTTACTTTTTTTAGCCACCATTTGCATGTTTGGACTGAGCGGCTGCTATCTTCACAACGAAAAAGTAGTATTTTCCGAGGTCCGGTTCTATGATTTGGAAGGCAATGAAATTATCGGAGAATACAAAAATTATTTTGATCACCAATTTAATAACACCTCATTTAGATTGTCTTCGGAACTTGAGCCTTTAAACTCGGTGGCGCCGATAGAAAATTTTTATTGTGCGACCATTGAAGAAGGAATCTCCATCGAAGTAGTAATGAAGTTTCAAAAAAGAGTCAGCAAGGAATTCACCTCGCTCATTATGATTGGTCAAAATGACCGCCTCAACACCCTGCAATTGACCGACAACATTGAGGAAATAGACGGATTTGTTTATGTGTCTTTTATTGTTGAAAACATAACCAAGGATAACAATCTGTATGAAGTGACGAATTGGACTGACCAAGACGGAGAAGAACATTATTTTAGCTCCAATGGCGACAACACCTACATCCGAGGGTTTTATCTTACTTTAAACAGTCAAATAATACCGAGTTAAAAAATGGATGAAGCCTTAAAAATACTGATTTTCTTCATTGTTGAAGCCTTGATCATAACCATAGTCATTGAATTATTGATGCTCCTCATCCAAAGAGAAAAGAATTATAAAATTTATTTGTATTCCATATTGATAAACGTCATCACCAACGTCAGTTTAAATGTTGGGATCCAATTTGTTGAACCGAGTTACTATTACCTGGTTGTCAGCTTATCGGAAGTAATGATCGTCTTGATTGAGGCCTTGGCCTACTTTTGGCTTTACAAGGACTTTAAAAAGTCTTTAAGGATTTCTTTGGTTTGCAATTCAGCCAGTTTTTTGCTGGGCTTGATATTGATATGAAAATTCAGACCCTTTTTAATTTGATGATAAGTTTTGGGAATGGCAGAAACAAGGACCATTCCTTTTTTATCGAAAGGATTTGAATATTCTCCGATTAGCAAAATTAATGGTTTTGAGGCTGAGGAAATTGGGCTGATTGCAATTGCCTATTGAACAATTTTATGTTATAATTCCCTTATAAAATACAAAGGAGAAAAACATGAAAACTATTGTTATTGGCGTCATCGGTGCCGACGTTCACGCGGTTGGCAATCGCATCATTGACTACGTTCTCACCCAGAGCGGGTTCAATGTCGTCAATATCGGCGTTCTTTCTTCTCAAGAAGATTTCATCAATGCCGCGATCGAATCCGACGCGAAAATGATTCTGGTTTCCTCATTATATGGCCACGGGGAGATTGATTGCCGGGGAATGCGGGAAAAGTGCGTCGAAGCGGGAATCGGAAACATCCTTCTTTACGTCGGCGGAAACATCGTCGTCGGAAAACAAGATTTCGCCACCGTGGAAAAACGCTTCTTGGATATGGGATTTAACCGGGTCTTTTCTCCGGGGGTCAATATCGACCAAGTAGTTCCGACGATAAAAACCGATTTGGGAGAATAGGATGAAGCCTTATTTGTTGGTAGATTTCGGATCTACTTACACCAAACTAACCGCGGTCGATGTGGAAACGGGAACTCTTTTGGGGACCGCCTCGCATTTTTCGACGGTTGAGGAAGACATCAGCCTCGGTTATCACCGAGCCCTAAGGCAATTGTCCGAGCAATTCGGTAAATTCGACTTTTCCAAGATTATCGCCTGTTCTTCGGCCGCCGGCGGGTTAAAAATGGCCGCCATCGGATTGGTGGAAGAACTGACGGTGGAAGCCGCCAAACGGGCTTGTTTCGGGGCTGGGGGGAAAGTTGATTTGGTTTTTTCTCATTATTTGACGACCAAAGAAGTCCAAAAAATCATTGATTCGAACATTGACATCGTTTTGTTGGCCGGGGGAACGGACGGGGGCAACAGCGACGTGGTCATTCATAACGCCAAAATGCTGGGAACCGGAAAGATTACCGTTCCGATCATCTACGCCGGAAACAAAAGCTGTCAGGACGAGATCAGCGGTATTTTTAGTGAATACGGATTAAACGGCTTCATTTGTGACAACATCATGCCGCGGCTGAACGTATTGGAGATTGAAAAAGCCAAAGACATCATCAGACAAATATTCTTAAAAAACATCATTGTTGCGAAAGGCATCAAACAGATCGAATCGGAGATTGACGAAGTCATGCTTCCGACTCCTTTCGCGGTGCTGAAAGCCGCCGAGCTTCTTTCTCGGGGGTATTTGCATGAGACCGGATTCGGAGACATCGTCTTGTGCGACATTGGGGGAGCAACTACCGACGTTTATTCCATCGGAAACGGCTATCCGAAACGAGCTGACGTCGTGCTCAAGGGACTGGAAGAACCTTTCGCCAAGCGAACGGTGGAAGGCGATTTGGGAATGCGCTGGTCCGCCGAAGGCGTTTTACAGGCTCTGAGCGAACAAGATCTAAAATTGTACGCCGAACAGGGAATGGACATCCGTTTGGAAGCAAAATACCGCCATGATCATGTAGAC
>CAYQUB010000121.1:3088-4433 GCA_964420625.1 uncultured Bacteroidales bacterium
CCAAAGACGAAGACGTTGACCGCGTTTTTGCGGAGATTTGCAACGATGTGGCCATGGGCCGACATGCTGGGAAAATGGAAATGGCATATACCCCAATGGGTATGATGTACTTTCAGATCGGAAAAGATTTATCCGAAGTCAATTATGTGATCGGGACCGGGGGAATTGTCATTCACGATTCCCAACCAGCCGAAATTTTGAATAAACTATGCTTTAACCAAAAGAAACCTTTGGAATTGCGCCCGAAGAAAACCAAGTTCATGTTAGACAAGCAATACATTCTCTCCGCTATGGGGCTTTTGAGCCTGGAATACCCAGAGATGGCCTTAAAAATAATGAAAGAAAATCTGGAGTTGATTTAGAAGATTATGGAATTAAAGAATAAAAAATGGACCGAAGAAGAATTTCTCCGGGTCAGAAAAGAAGTTCTGGCCTCTTGGCCAACCGGCAGCAGCAAACTTCTTGATTTGGATACGGCCGTGGAAAATCTGAAAAAGGTCCCCCCTCACAAAAACTTTGCTTTGAAACTGGCGGAAGCGAAAAAACAAGGGCGAACCATGGTTCAGCCCCGGGCGGGAGTGGCGGATTTTGACCACCACATCGAATTGCTCAAGTTTCTTGAAGAAGCGGGAGCGGATTTTCTGCCTTCGACCATCGACAGTTATACCAGACAGAATCGTTATTCGGAAGCTCAGCGCGGAATTGATGAGAGCCGAACCTTGAACCGTAGCATGCTTAACGGCTTTCCGGCCGTTAATTACGGCGTCGAACTATGCAAACTGGTCGCTGACAGCGTCAATGTTCCGGTTCAAGCCCGGCATGGGACTCCGGATTCGCGTCTGCTCGCCGAAATAATTCATGCAGCGGGTTGGACTTCGAATGAAGGCGGGGGGATCTCTTATAATCTTCCCTACGCGAAGAGCATTTCGATTGCGGACAGCCTTTGGTATTGGCAGTATTGCGACCGTTTGGTTGGATATTACGAAGATCATGGCGCTCACCTCAACCGGGAACCATTTGGCCCGCTGACCGGAACTTTGGTCCCGCCGTCAATTTCCAACGCCATCAGCATCATTGAAGCGCTTCTGGCGGCCGAACAAGGCGTAAAAAGCATCACCGTGGGTTATGGCATGGGGGGAAACGTCATTCAAGACATCGCGGCCATTAGGACCTTATCATCGCAAACGGAAGAGTATTTGCAAAAATACGGATACAAAGACGTGGTCGTCACGACGGTTTTCCATCAGTGGATGGCCGGTTTTCCAGCCGACGAATCCAAAGCCATGGGTTTGATCGCTATGAGTTCTACGGTTGCGGCTTTAAGCAAAGCAACCAAGATGATCAC
>CAYQUB010000122.1:0-4422 GCA_964420625.1 uncultured Bacteroidales bacterium
TTCTAAACATCCGTAAGCAGAAAGCCGGCCTTCCGGAGCCATGCCCAGCATTCCATGGTTCTGAATGACGCGTTTGATGTTTTTGATGGAACTCATATCCGGCTGGAACAGCATTTTTGGGAAACATCCCAAATTATGAAGCAGGGATCCGAGATTATAATTGCAAAAATAGTAATAAGCGACCACCGCATTGACTTTTTGAGGATACAGCGGGACGAAAGCCCAAATGAAATCGTATTTCGACGGATGGCAAAAAAGGATGACGAACGGTGTGGACCGTTTTTTGATTTCCGAATTGTAAACTTTTACACGGTAACGTTTAAAAAACAGAATTCTTAAAACCGCAATGAAGAACCCGTACAGCACCGGCCGCGGTTTTCGGACATGCGCCTGAAAGTAGGCCATTGACCGATGGGTGGACAATTCGGTGAAATACGCGATGATCTTTTGGTAATAGACCGTGGAAATGACGGCCAGAACGATGAGGATGACCGCCAGGGCGATCAAAAGCGGAATATCGATCTTATATGAAACGCTTCCGAACCAGATCCCGACGATCAATGAAGGAATCGAAGCGATGGTGGTCAGAATGATGTATTTGTAAAACTTGAGTTTGGAATTGGCGGCGGTGACGGCAATCAGTCCGTAGGGGATACCGGGAAGCACATACATTAAGGCGATGATGCTCATGAACCCGCGCGAATCAAAAGGCAGATGGAGATTTTCGATTTTGGCGAGGGTCTTTTTCCGAAACAGATTGTAGACCTGCGGTCCCAATTTCCGGACCAAAAGGTAAATCATGATGTTCCCGATGAAAATACCGGCGATGCAAGCCAGGAATCCCCACCAAGGGCCAAGCATGAATCCGGCGACGATGTGGGTCAGCTGCGATGGCAAAAGTACCAGCAGCAACTGAAGGGCCTGGAAGAGGCCGATGAAGAGCGGAGCCCACCACCCATAACTGGCAAATTTCTGAAACAGGGGATCAACGCTGTTTTCGCGAAAAGCCTGACGGATGGGGTCGATCAGATCGACGGCCAAAAAGGCGATCAGGGCTCCAAAGACGGCGATAAAAATGAATATGAAAATTAATTTTAATTTTTTGCTTTTGTTCATACAATCTCCCAACAAGGAATATATTTGATATTATAACATGATTGTTTGCAAAAGTTAAGAGTAATTTGGTTTGGGATAAGCGATTTTAAACTTTAACCGGCCGGAGAATAATTTTTTGCAAAAAAAGCGGTTTAGGATATGGAAAATTTACTTTATTATGTTATAATTAAACCACGGAGGAATTGTTATGATCACCATTAAAGAAATTTCCAGCAAAAAAGATATTAAGATATTTACGGATTTTCCCATCAAGTTATATAAGAAAAACCCTTATTATGTACCTTGCTTTTTCGCGGATGAGCTGAAAATGCTCAATCCGAAAACCAATCCGGCTTATTCATATTGCGAAACCAAGTTGTTTTTGGCTTTTAAGGAGAATAAGATCGTCGGCCGCATTTGCGCGCTGATCAACAAATCATACAACGAAAAAAAGAACCTTAAGCAGATGCGATTTTGCCGTTTCGATGTCATTGATGATCTGGATGTCACCCGTTTTTTATTCGCGGAAGTCGAGAAATGGGCCCGTGAGCGAAATCTCAATCAAATCGTTGGACCGATCGGATTCAGCGATTTGGATAAGCAAGGCTTGCTCGTGGAAGGTTTTGAGGAAGAAAGCAACACCATCACTCTTTACAACCATCCGTATTACCTGAAACATCTCGAAGAGTTGGGATTTCGGAAGGATGCGGATTGGGTAGAATATCAGGTCTTTACTCCGGCTTCGCTTTCGGACCGGATCAACCGTTTGTCTTCGGTCATCACGACCCGTTATGGCTATCATGTCATAAAAGTAAAATCCAAGAAAGAAGTCCGTCCTTATGTGCGGGAAGCTTTCAATCTGGTCAATCTGGCTTTTGAACATTTGTACGGAGTTGTTCATCTAAGCGATGCTCAGGTCGAAGACGTTGTCAAGCAGTTCATCAGTTTGGTCAATTTTGAATTTTTGTACTTGATTACCAATAAAGAAAACGACTTGATCGGGTTCGGCCTGTTGTTGCCGTCGATGAACAAAGCGACCAAGCAATCTAACGGACGGCTGTTTCCGCTCGGGATCTTCCGGGTCCTTCGGGATCTGAAACATTACCGGGTCATGGACATGTATTTGATCGCCGTTAAACCGGAATATCATAATTTGGGAGTCAATGCCCTGATCCTCGCGGAAGGGATCAAGTCGTGCATCAAAATGGGAGTCGAATACGCGGAAACCGGCCCCGAACTGGAAACCAATCTGGAAGTTCAAGCCCAATGGAAAGACTTCGAGACTCGCCAGCATCGCCGCCGCCGCTGTTTGGTCCGGGATCTTGACTGAAAAAATCCCCAAGAAATATTAGTTGACTTTCATCGAACAAATGTGTATAATATGTATGTTGTGAAATCCGCAACCGCTCAGAACAGGTTTTCAACGATCAGTCGATCGACCTTCATGGCGTGACTTAATAAATGAGGAGGTGCGAATTATGTACGCAATTATTGAAACTGGTGGAAAACAGTACCGTGTTACGACCAACGACGTTTTGTATCTTGAGAAACTTGATGTCGCTGAGAAGGATCAGGTCGTCTTCGATAAAGTATTGATGATTGATGGTAAATTTGGGACCCCGTATATCGAAGGAGCAAAAGTAACGGCTTCCGTCGAGAAACACGGCAAGAACAAAAAGATCATCGTTTACAAGTACGAAGCGAAGAAGAACTATCATAAGAAGCAAGGTCACCGTCAACCGTATACCAAAGTCCAAATTTTAAACATTGAAGGATAATCATGACTTCGGTTAATGTAACTTACCGTCCCAACGGAACGGTTCGCGAAATTTTCGTCAGCGGTCATTCAAATTATGGGGAAGCCGGAACGGACATTGTCTGCAGTGCCGTTTCAACCGCAATGTATGTTAGTCTGGGCCTGATCGAGAAGACTTGTCCCAAACACAGCTTTAAAGTTGATAATGAAAAAGCTTCGATGCGATTGGTGATCGATGAAACTAACGATTTTACCGAAATCATAATGGTGAATCTGGTTAGTGCTTTAAGTGGCATAAGCAAAGATTATGCGAAATACTTACAAATAAAATATACTAAATAGGAGGTAATCTCATGTTTAAAATTAATATTCAGTTTTTTGCATCCAAAAAAGCCGGATCTTCGACGAAAAACGGTCGTGATTCCGTTGGCCAACGCCTGGGAATTAAATTGGCAGATGGCGAATACGCCCATGCTGGATCGATCATTTATCGTCAGAGAGGCACAAAGATATTCCCGGGAACCAATGTTGGATTGGGTTCAGACGATACTTTGTTTGCAACTGTGACTGGTTATGTAAAATATGAGCGTAAAGGAAGAGACAAAAAACAAGTGTCTGTTTACGAAACGAAATAACAAATATGCACTTCGGGTGCATATTTTTTAAACTTTAATGAGAACGGAGAATTTATGTTCATCGATGATGTCAGTTTATTTGTAAAGGCGGGAAAAGGCGGCGACGGAGCCGTCGCTTTTCGTCGTGAAAAATATGTGGCGAAAGGCGGACCGGCCGGAGGAAACGGGGGTCGCGGCGGCGACATCGTTTTCGTTGGCAACGAAGGTCTGACCACTTTGATCGATTTTCGTTATAAGAAAATGATCATCGCCGATGACGGCGTCAAAGGCGGGCTTAACAAATGTTTTGGTGCCGACGCCAAAGACATTGTCATTCAAGTTCCGGTCGGAAGCATCATTTATGACCAAACTCAGGGAACGGTCATTGCGGACATCACCCGAAACGGCCAACGCGAGGTCATATGCAAAGGGGGAAAAGGCGGCCGCGGAAATGCCACTTTTGCGACTTCCCGGATGCGGACCCCGATGATCGCGGAAAAAGGCGTTCCCGGAGAGGAAAGAGAGATCCGGATCGAATTAAAAGTGCTCGCGGATGTGGGCTTGGTGGGATTCCCGAGTGTGGGGAAATCCACCATCATATCCGTGGTCAGTTCCGCGACTCCCAAGATCGCCGACTACCCGTTTACCACCTTGATTCCTCAGCTGGGGGTCGTGGCCGTCAAAGACGGACGAAGTTTTGTCATGGCGGACATGCCGGGACTGATCGAAGGCGCCAGCCAAGGGGCGGGATTGGGATTCCAATTCCTTCGTCACATCGAACGAACCCGGGTCATCGTCCATGTTTTGGACATGGCTCGGCTGGAAAATCGCGATCCTTATGAAGATTACTTAAAAATCAACAAAGAATTGGAAACTTTTAACCCGAAACTGATGCTGCGGCCGCAGATCATTGCCGCCAACAAAATGGACCTTCCGGGGGCGGCGGAAAATCTGAAA
>CAYQUB010000123.1:0-4347 GCA_964420625.1 uncultured Bacteroidales bacterium
ATAATGGAAATCGAATAGATTGCCAAGCAAAAAGCGGAAAGTATTGCGGATCTTGCGATAGGTTTCGGCGGTTTGGCGCATCAGATCTTTGGAGATCCGAACATCGGAATTGTATTCGACGCTGGCGACCCAAAGTCTCAGGATGTCAGCCCCGAATTCCTTGATCAGGGTGTTCGGATCAATGGTATTGCCAAATGATTTGCTCATCTTGCGGCCTTCACCATCCAAAACGAAGCCATGAGTCAGAACCGCTTTGTAAGGAGCCGTTCCGGTAATCGCCACTCCGGTCGAAAGACTGGAGTTGAACCAACCGCGGTATTGATCGCTGCCTTCGAGATAAAGATCAGCCGGGTAAGGTTCGCCGTGCAGGACCATGCTCGAATGATGGGAGGTTCCCGAATCAAACCAAACATCCATGATGTCGGTTTCCTTGACGAAAATGCCGTTCGGGCTGTGGACGTTGGCATAACCTTCCGGAAGCAATTCGTTGACGGAAAGACGCCACCAAGCCGATGACCCGTGCTTTTGGAAAATATCGGCGATATGATTGATGATTTCTTTGTCCAAAACCGCGGTGCCGTCTTCAGCGTAGAATACCGGGATCGGAACGCCCCAAACGCGCTGCCGGGAAATGCACCATTCTTTGCGGTCTTGGATCATATTGGCGATACGCAGTTCACCCCAACTTGGGATCCATTTGACGGATTTGATCGATTCCAACATTCCCGCTTTCAGAGATTCGATGGAAGCAAACCATTGCGCGGTCGCCCGAAAAATGATCGGTTTTTGGGTTCGCCAGTCATGAGGATAACTATGGGTAACGGTCGAAAGTTTGATGAGGCTGCCGTTGGCTTGCAAACGATCGACGATCGCCTGATTGGCGGTTTCATAAAACATTCCGTTAAATTCGCCGGCCTCGGTCATCATGCCTTTTTCGTCAACGACGCAAAGTACATCGAGATTGTAGCGGCGGCCGGTCAAAAAGTCATCTTCGCCATGTCCGGGAGCGGTATGAACCAGACCGGTTCCGGTCTCAAGGTCAACATAGTCGGCCAAGACCACCGGACAAACCCGATGATTCAGAGGATGATAATAGGAAACGGATTCCAAATCCGCTCCTTTGATGGTCTTGATGATCTTGTAATCTTTCAGATCAGCCGTCTTCGCGAAAGCCGCGGTCAGTTCTTTAGCAACGATGAGGTAACGAGAGTCGGTCAGGATGACATTGTATTCGTATTCCGGATGGACGGCGACCGCCAGGTTGGCGGGGATGGTCCACGGTGTCGTGGTCCAAATGACCAGTTCGCAGTCTTCGGAAACGGTTTGTTTTCCGTCCGCGATTTTAAAAGCAATGTACACAGACGGAGAAACCACGTCATGGTACTCGATTTCGGCTTCGGCGAGCGCTGATTCGCTGGATGGCGACCAGTATACCGGTTTGAGTCCTTTGAAAATCAAACCTTTTTCGACCATCAAACCGAAGATCCGGATCTGTTCGGCTTCGTAATCTTTGGACAAAGTCAGGTAAGGATGATCCCAATCGCCCAAAATTCCCAAACGTCGAAATTGCGTTCTTTGGTTATCTACTTGTTTGAGGGCGTACTGCTCGCAAAGATCCCGAAATTCCGTAATCGGCAATTCTTTTCGGTTGACTTTGGAATTCTTGACCAAGGCGGTTTCGATCGGCAGCCCGTGGGTATCCCATCCGGGGCGATAGGGGGTATAATACCCGCTCATCGTCTTGTATCGCAAAACAAAGTCCTTCAGTATTTTGTTCAGGGCATGCCCCGCATGAATGTCCCCGTTCGCATAGGGAGGGCCATCATGCAAATTGAAATTGGCATGACCGGAATTTTTTTTCAAAACCAAATGATAAAGGTCTTCCTCTTCCCATTGTTTTTGGATCTCCGGTTCTTTTTCCGGGAGTCCGGCTCGCATCGAGAAATCCGTCTTCATCATCAATAACGTGTCTTTATATTCTTTGCTCATGTTCTTCACCTATTTTGTTCTTCCGATTTTGAGAACCAATTTGTCTTTTTTGGTTTTCCGGGATATTTCTTGGATGGTTATTCTTCCGTATTTGGTCACCGAAACGATGTCGCCAAAATTGGTCTGTCGGTCGTTGTCCGTGACGATGTTGCCGTTTATTTTTACTTGTTTTCCCCCGATCAGGTTTTGGGACTTCTCCCGGGACAGATTGAGGGCTTTGCTTAGGATGACATCCAAACGCAGGCTGGGGATGAGGATCTCGGAATCAGAATAGGGATTCTGACCGTAATCTTCCAGTTGATCGGCATGTTCGGCGGTGACCACTCCACGTTTGATCTGCGTCAGGTTTTCCAAAAGGTATTTTTCAATTTCCGAAGCCACGATCACATAGACGGCCTCGCCGATGATGATGTCGCCGATGACTTCGCGGGTTATTCCCAAACTCATCATGGCACCCAAAACATCGCTGTGCCGGAGTTCTTCTTTGGCGTTGATCTTCAGGAAGGAAATGTTAAAATCGAAAACGGCTTTCGTTTTTTTCGGAAACAGAATGGCTCGTTTTCGCTCTTCGCCGGGGTAACAGTCGGAGAATTTGACTTCCAACCCCGAGTTTTCAACTAACTTTTGATCTTCAACCGTTAAAAATTTGCTTAGGACGGGACCGGATTGGGCATTTTTGATCAGATTCTTCAGCTTTAGATTCATATCACTCTCATCAACAACCCGAGAATGAATTCGTAAGCGCCCAAAGCGATCATCGGGCTCAAATCCAGCCGCCCGATGACGATCATTCCCTCAAACGCGCCCAAATACCAGGAAGAGATTTTTCGGATGATCCGGACCAAACGATTGTCAAAGGACCCAAACCAGGAAAGGATTATTCCCAGTACCATCACTCCCCCGTAAATCTGGAAAAGAAAATAGAGGATGATGAGGGCAAACTGTAACCTCATTTCGAATCCTCAACATATTGGTATAAAGATCCGTCTTCGAACTCTTCTTTGCGTCCAAAAAGAAACAGTTTGTTGTCCAACTTGTAAATTTCTCCTTCTTTCGCGTACACGACTCCGGAGATGAAAGAAAGCATGTCATTGGCATCTGGCGAATCCAGCTTATCGAAGTTGGCCAAAACCGCTTTTCCGGATAAGATCTGATCACAGATCTTAAGCAAAATTTCTTGGCTGTTTTCGGAAACGATGCTGTATTCCATTCGGTCGAAGGACGTCAGAAGACTGGCGTGTTTTTTGCCGCCTTTGCCTTTATAGTTGCTGTATTCGGTAAACTCCAATTTCTTTTTCTGGTTTTTTTTGAAAAGTCCCATTGTGGCCTCCTATTCCAAGAAAATCCTTCCCAAGCGGACTTTAGTCGCTCCGTAAAGAATGGCGATCTGATAATCATTGCTCATTCCCATGGACAATTCATGGCAAGGAGCATTCGGAATGTTCATTTTTTCGATTTCGTCGCGAATCTTTTGCATTTTCGAAAATGATTTTTTAAGAATTTCCTCATCAAAAGTCAGTTTCGCGATGCACATTAGGCCGATGATCCGGATTTTTGAAAGCGACTCCAATTGTTTGATGAAAGTTTTGACCCGATTGGCGGGTATCCCTTGCTTGTTTGGTTCTTCGGAAATGTTGACTTGAATGAAACAATCCAAAGGGTTGATCAGTTTCTTATCCAATTCGATGGCCGTTGAAATCTTGTCCAGTGAATGCAAGCAAATGATCCGATTGGCAATGTCCTTAATTTTTCGGGTCTGCAAAACGCCGAAAAAATGCCATCTTACTTTGGGGTTGTCTTTCAAAGCTTCGAATTTCTCCAAAAACATGTCCGTTCGGTTTTCGGCGATGTTGTAAATTCCGGCTTCAACGAGTTCTACCGTTTGTTCGATGTTCATGTATTTCGTGGCCGCAACGATTTCGACTTGAGGAAAGTCTCGAAGAGATTCCTTTACTTTTGCCACGTTTTCTTTAATTCCCATTTTTTTACCTTCATTCCTGATTTTCTGTTTTTCCCATCGCTAACCGATAACAATTGGAATTATAATCTTATACTTATTATATAATTTTTATCAATAAAAATCAATTACTTTTATCAATTCGGATTAACTAAAAAAATAACAAAAAAAGCAAATTTAAGGCAGGAACAAAAAAACGGTGATAGAATTAAACAGGTAAATGCCTAAATCTCCTCAGATGTTAGCGTTTACCAGATTCAGCGCCGGCTGATTTTCGGCGCCGGATTATAAAAATGGTTAGGAATCTCCTCTTTCTAACCATTTTTTATTTTTCAGAATTCACCCGAACAAATCTTTTCGGCTGGTCCGGTCAACAAAACCAACCAAACACACCCAACACA
>CAYQUB010000124.1:0-4330 GCA_964420625.1 uncultured Bacteroidales bacterium
GATACTTTCAATTTTACCTTTTCTAGTTTTTAACAACTGCAAAAGTCGGGTTATAACACATAACCCGGGATTATTTAAGCGTTTTTCGGAAAATAAAAAGCCGTTTCAACAACCCGTTGAAACGGCGGATATTCATTTAAAGGGCTGATTTTGTTTTTTTTGTTTGCCAATCAGTAATTGGTGTCGATGACTCCGTAGTTGCTGTCCTCGCGAAGATAGACCACCGAAACTTTGTTGGTTTCGATGTTCATGAAAATGTAAAAATCATGTCCGAGCATCTCCATTTGGAGGATCGCATCATCAACTGACATCGGTTGCAGGTCAACCTGTTTGGAACGGACCAAATTGGTGGCTTTGATCTCTGACTTCATTTTTTCGATGTCGAAATCGCTTTGGTTCGCGTAGTAGGAAGATATTCCTTCCCGGTGTTTCATGCTCTTGTAGATCTTGGATTTGTGCCGACGGATCTGCGATTCCAGTTTGTCGATGGCCAAATCGATGGCCCCAACGATGGTCTCGTTCTTTACCTCCGCCCGTAAAATAATGTTTCTGGTTGGGATGGTGATTTCTACCTCTTGGTAACTGTCATAAACTGAACACAAAACCGTCGCTTCGAGTGAATCCCGAAAACTAAAGTACTGATCCAGCTTTTGCAATTTGTCAACCGCATACAAGCGGATGGCTTCCGCCGGCGCATACTTGTCTTTGCCGCGCACAATTACTTTCATGCTTTCATCTCCTTTGCATCAGGTTACGGCTAATTATACCATATATGAAATATTATAGCAAAAATAATGTTTTTCGGCTTTTCAAAGCGTAATTACCTGAACATGGAAGCCGGCGTCAAGGATCTGCGCAAAAACTTCAATGAACTTCTCGATTTGAAAGTCCTCAACATAAAACAAAAAGATCTTGGCATCATTGATGACGGCGTCTTTCAAAAGGATCCGCATTTTTTTTGATCGAAAGATCAAGTCCTCGCCATCAGTTTTAAGCAAACCGCATCCTTCGAAAAGATGATAAATGCCGATGGTGCCCCGGCCGATGATGATTTGTTCGTCCGTCACCTGATGCGGACAGTTTTTGCAGCCATAGACCGCGAACAGATCCAAAAAAGTCCTTTTTGTTTTACATTCCATACTTCCACCGCCTTCATTATATCATTCCCCAAAGCATTTTCCGTTTGAAAAAAAGTTTTTCCAAAAAAAGCCCGACCTTTTAGGTCCGGCCTTTCAATCTAAGGAATTAGGGTTCTTTTTGATGGTTTGTGGTTTTGTGGTTTTCGCGTTCGATGGTTTGTGGTCGACTGGTTTGTGGTCGGTCTTTTCTTATCAGACAAAAATAAAGGACATTTTATCCATTTTCATAGTATGATTTGCTTGCCAAAACCATGAAAGGGGGATAAGATGTCCCATGAAAATTATAACATTGATATACTTCGTTTTCAAGATAAATCATTTCGGGTAAAAAGCTTAAGCCAGGTCGTCATTTGCGATGGGAAAACCAACGTTTTTGAAGTGGAGAAGGAGAAACCGGAAGTTTGCTGCTGTTTCTGCGGATCGGTTGACATTTTGATTCAGGGATATTATGTAAGAACAATCAAGTATCTGGAAATGGCCGGTTTCAACACCGTGTTAAAATACCGCCAGCGAAGATACCGGTGTAAAACCTGCGGGAAGACCTTTAACGAAACTAATTCCTTAGCCGTTAAAAATTCCATAATCGCCAATGAAATAAAAATAAAAGCCCTGGAAGAATGCCGGCTCAAGCAATCTTTCAAGGATGTCGGAAAGAGGCTTAACATAGCCACGTCAACAGTTATCGATGACTTTTCGGATCACATTGCTCTGTTCAGAAACAAGTTAACGCCAATTATGTGCTTTGATGAGTTTAAAGCTTCTACAGATGATGGCCTTTATGCTTTCATTTTGGCCGATCCTTTAAGTGGCGAGATCGTGGACATCCTTCCCTCCCGAACTCAGGATTATCTGTTTGATTACTTCAGTAAAGCTCCCGATGAAGAAAGACTTGCGGTCCGATACATCGTAACTGACCTTTTTGAGTCTTATCGGACCATTGTAAAGAGTTGGTTCTGGAAATCGATCCATATTGCTGACCGGTTTCACTGGATCAGGCAGGCTTCAGACGCCATGAATGATTTGCGCATAAGAGTAATGAATGCTTATAAAAATTTGGGAATGGATGAATTTAAGGGAAAGCACAATGAATATTCCGCTTATTGCTATATGCTTAAGAAATACGCCAAGCTTGTGACCATCAATCCTTACAACCGCGAAGATTGGTTTTTCGATCAGGTTAATCATGTTTATTATTTGGACAGAAACATGACCACGAAGGAAATCATTGAATACCTCGTCAATCAGGATGCAGATTGGGAAGAAGGTTATTGTCTTCTGTTGAACTTATACAAACTGTCAAAGTTATCAACGTTTGAGACTGCCAAAGCCAAACTTTTGAATTGGATTGAGGAAGTGAACCGCTCGAATCGCCAGATCAAAGAATTCAAAAGGGCCGCACTAACTTACCATTCCTGGATTAATGAGATTGTCAATTCGTTTATCATCAACCCAGAGACTCACAAAAGGATGTCCAATGGTTTTATCGAGGGCAAGAATAATTATTGCAAAGTCATAAAAAGAATCGGGTTTGGATTTAAAGACTTTGAAACATTCAGAGCGAAAATCCTTTACACGAACGCTAAAAACAAACTGCCGTTTAAAAATTAGAGTACCGGTTTTGGCACACGAAAAGCCCTTATGGTTGTGTTTCCACAAGGGCTCTTTCTTGTTCTGAAATTCGGATCTCTCCGTTCGATGGTTTGTGGTTTTAAGGGTTTTTGACCACAAACTATCGAACTGATTTATGGCCCCACCACAAACTATCGAAAAAACCCGGAATTAGCTCCTTGTTTGATTTAAATGACGATATTGACGATTTTTTTCGGAACGATGATGATTTTTCGTATCGTTGCCCCATTGATGCAATTTTGGATCTTTTCATTTTCCAGAGCCAACTTTTTCAGTTCATCATCCGAAATGTCCGCGGAAACGTCAACTTTATCCCGGATCTTGCCATTGACCTGAAGAACGACGGTGAGTAAATTCTCTTTGGTCTTCTCCTCGTCATAGGTCGGCCATTGGCTGAAAGAAATGGATTCCCGGCGATTAAAAACCTGTTGGTAAAGTTCTTCGGTAATGTGCGGAGCGATCGGATTGAGCAGTTGCAAGAACCCTTCCAGATACTCTAGCGGAACATGGTTGTTCTTATAACATTCGTTGATGAAAATCATCATTTGGCTGATGGCCGTATTGAAACGCAGATTTTGGAAATCTTCCGTAACTTTTTTGACGGTTTGGTGATAAATTTTCTCCAAAGTCAGATTGGCCGGATCAAAGTTGGCAACTTCGGTATAGAAACGGTAAACCCGTTCCAAGAAACGATGCGGTCCTTCAACGCCGGCGGTCGACCATGGTTTGACGGATTCCAAAGGCCCCATGAACATTTCGTACAATCTAAGGGTATCGGCTCCGTATTCCTCGACGATCTCATCCGGGTTGATGACATTGCCGCGGGATTTGGACATCTTCTCGCCGTCTTCGCCAAGGATCATGCCCTGATTGAAGAGTTTTTGGAAAGGTTCCGGGCTCTTGAGGATTCCCAGATCAAACAATACCTGATGCCAGAATCGCGCATAAAGCAGATGGAGTACCGCGTGTTCGGTTCCGCCGATGTACAAATCGACCGGCAGCCAATAATTGACCAGATCCTGAACTTCCGGTTTCGAGAAATCCAAAAACTCATTTTGCTCGCGGAGAACATAACCGATGTAATACCAGCAGCTTCCCGCCCATTGAGGCATGGTGTTGGTCTCGCGATGGCCCTTGACGCCGTCCGCCCGCACCACATTCACCCAATCTTTCGCATTGGTCAGCGGCGACTCGCCGGTCTTGCTTGGAGTGATGCGGTCAACCTTTGGAAGCTGAAGCGGAAGGGAATCAAGTCCCAGGACTTCGATTTTCCCGTCATCCCAGAGGATGACCGGAAATGGTTCGCCCCAAAAACGCTGACGGCTGAAAACCCAGTCCCGAAGCTTGTAGTTGACGCTTCTTTTCCCCAGCCCTTGCTGTTCCAGCCAAGCATTCATGGCGTCGATGGCGTCCGTTTTATTCATTCCGTTGATGAAACCGGAATTGATGTGCAGAGCATCGCCGGTAAAGGCCGCATGGCTGATGTCCGCGTCCAAGACGGCTACAATGTCCAAACCAAATTTCTTTGCAAATTCAAAGTCGCGTTCGTCATGGCCGGGAAC
>CAYQUB010000125.1:0-4323 GCA_964420625.1 uncultured Bacteroidales bacterium
TATCGTAGAAAGCGGAATCCATAATTGAAATGTTCAGATTGATGTTGGCATCATCGGTGTGTCCGAAGTAAATTACGCCTTCGGCAGCCGGGACCATGGAATCATAAGTCAGGACGTTCTGAACGCTGATATTGGTTAAAGCGCTGGCCGAATAAATCTGAGCGGCTCCAGAAAACTTGATTCCCTTAATGATGATGTTTTCCACTTGTCCCAAAGTCAATTTGGCGGTCAATTCCGCTTCCGGAAGCCGGTCTTCCAAATCAGTTACCGGATTGATGAGTTCGTTTGGTCCCAAAACGGTAACGTTGTTGACATTGATGGCAACCGGTTCAGTGTATGTGCCCGCGAGAATGGTAACGATCGAACCGTCAATTACTTTAGCGAAAGCTGGTGCTAAAGTAGTGAACGCGGTCACGCCGGCGATGTAGTCAACGGCATTTACGGTGACGGTCGAATATCTTTCGGCGGTCATGCTGGCATCAACCAAAATCTTTGAATAATCGATGACGCCGAGTTTAGCGACGACTTTAACGCTGTAAGATGCGAAAATCGTGTTCAAAGCGGTGCTGGTGACGGTAATAATAACCGTTCCTTCAGCGACGCCGGTAACCAATCCGGCCGCGTCAACGGAAGCGATCAGCGGATCATCCGAAGCATAAGTTACTTCTTGGGAAGCGTGCAACGGCGTGACGACGGAACTTAGTTGCACCGTCTCTTCAATCTGAATGACGCTTTCCGGTCCGGTAATGACGACATTGACCGGATCAGGAAGAACAACGGTGATCTCAAGCGATCCCGATACGGTGTTCATAACCGCGGAAGTGGCGGTAACGGCAACGGTTCCGACCTTCAAAGCGGTCAACAAACCGTTGGCATCAATGGTCGCGACCAAACTGTCGGAAGTCGACCAGACGACGCCTTGATTGGCGAGGTCAGGGCTGACGACTGACAACATTTGCAAGGTTTCCGAGAGAATGACGGAAACGGCTCCGGCGGTCCCGGTCACGGCGATGGTTTCCGGATCAGGGGCGCCGATGGCGATGACCGCAGTCGCTTTCATGGTATTCAGTGCTTGCGAGGTCACGGTGATGGTAACCGATCCGATGGCCAGGAAGGTAACCAAGCCGGCCGGAGAAACGGTCGCCAGATCAGTATTGCTTGAACTCCAAACAACCGCCTGTGAAGCTTTGGAAGGCATTACGGTGGCGGCCAATTGCACAGTGTCGCCCACTTTGGCGCTTTCAACCGCGCCGGTGATGGCAACATGAGTCGGATCAGGCAGGACGACGGTTACGACGATGGTATCCGAACCGCCCTTGCCGGAAGCGGTAATGGTCGCGGTTCCAACCGCAATTCCCGTAACGACGCCGCTAGCAACCGCGGCCACGTCCGCGTTGCTGGTCGTCCAAGTGTAGCTCATGGCTTGACTCGGAACAACGGTCGGGGTCAAAGTAACTTGCTCATCAATGGCAATGGTCATTGTTTCCGCCGCAAAAGTGATGGTGACCGCATTGACCGTAACGTTGATCGAAGCGGTTGCTTCTGTATCGGGAACGGTAACAGTGATGACTGCAGTTCCGGCTCCGACCGCCGTCAGGGTTCCGTCAGCAACGGTAACAACGGCCGTGTTGCTTGATGTCCATTCGTACACCAGTTCTTCTTGGTTGGCAATCGGGGTCAAGACTTGGGTGTCTCCGACTGTCATGGTAACAGATTCGCTTTCAAAGCTCAGTTCAATCTTTCCGCAGCCGACTAAGGCTAATGTCAGTGCCAAAGAAAGAAGCAAAACCAGAAATTTTGAGAATCTTCTCATACGTCTATCATAGCCCGGGCCTTAGCATACTGACGGCCCGAAACTACTCTCCTCCATATTTGTTTTTTGTCAGCATGAAAAACGTTTACATCAAACATTATAGCACATAATATTGCATTGTGAAACAATATTTTCTCAATTTTGCCTTTTTATTAAATAAAAAAGTTGCCAATTAAGGCAACTTTGAGAAAATTATTTTTTTAAAGTAGGTTTTGACGGCTTCGACTTTGTCCAGCTTTTCCCAACTGAGATCCAAGTCATCGCGGCCAAAGTGGCCGTAGGCGGCAACTTGCGCAAAAACCGGGCGCCGAAGATCCAGGTTTTCGATGATCTTTTTCGGAGTCAGTTCGAAAAGAGCGCATATTCCTTTGACGATTTCCTCATCGCTGAATTTCGAGGTTCCGTAAGTGTCGACCAAAACCGAAGTCGGTTCGCTGCGGCCGATGACGTAACTCAGTCCGACTTCCAGACGGGAAGCAATTCCGGCCGCCACCAGGTTTTTCGCGATGTAGCGTGCCATGTAAGAAGCGCTGCGGTCGACTTTGGTGGCATCTTTTCCGCTGAACGATCCGCCGCCGTGGCGGGCATAGCCGCCGTAGGTGTCGACGATGATCTTGCGGCCGGTCAGGCCCGAGTCTCCCTTCGGTCCGCCGATGACGAAACGTCCCGACGGGTTGATGTAAAACTGAGTCTTGTCATCGAGAAGTTCTTTCGGGATCACCGGCAGAATGACTTCTTCAAGGATGAATTTCTGGAGTTCTTCTTTTTTGACTTTTTCGTTGTGCTGCGTGGAAACGACGACGCTGTCGATCCGGACCGGTTGGTCATCAACGTATTCGACGGTGACCTGAGTCTTTCCGTCCGGACGAAGGAAATCGACCAAATGGGCTTTGCGAACGTCAGCCAAACGGCGGGCCAGCTTGTGAGCCAGCATGATCGGCATCGGCATCAGTTCTTTGGTTTCGGTGCAGGCATAACCGAACATCAGGCCTTGGTCGCCCGCGCCCTCGCCGTCGCGAACCGCGTTCGCGATGTCCGGGGACTGTTCGTTGATGCAGACCAAAATCGCCAGATTTTCGGCGTCAAAACCGATCTTTCCGCGGTTATATCCGATTTTTTCGACGGTATTGCGAACGATCTTTTGAATGTCCGCGTAAGTTGTGGTCGTGATTTCACCCATGACCAAAACCAAACCGGTAGTAGCGCATACTTCGCAAGCGACTTTCGCGTGCGGATCATCCTTCAGGATGGCATCGAGAATGGTGTCCGCGATTTGGTCGCAAACCTTATCGGGATGGCCTTCGGTGACGGATTCGGAAGTAAACAATCTTTTCATGTTTTCGTACCTCTTATATAATTCTATTCTAAATCTTTTTAATTTTCAATTCTTTTCTTGCGGCGCTTGTCGGGAACGAATTCCTTGTGACGGTCGAAGTGACGGTCGCGGGATTTTTCGGACGGTTTTCCGTCTTTCTCTTTGGCGATCTCAACAAAGACTTGGCGGCCTTTGATCTTGGTATTGGTTATTCCGTCAATGAAAGCCTGGCTCTTGGCCATCGGAACTTCCACGAAGGAAAAGTTTTCCAACATTTCCAGATTGTTGATCTCCGACTGATTGATGCCGGTCGTCTCGGAAATGAGCGAGATCAAGGCTAGCGGACGATAATTGTCGCGCTTGCCGATCCCAAGAAACATTCTGACATCCCGCGGTGAAGTGCGACGGGTGCGTTTTTCGCTCGGATGATCGAAAACATCGCCGGCGCCAACGCGGATTTCTTCCGGAGAATCGTTTTTCAGATTATCCATCTGCAGCATGATCAGTCCGTAGATCAATTCTTCGGCCGATACCCCTTCTTCCGGATATTCCAAAACGATCTTGTTGATCATTTCCTGATACTTCGCATTTTCGCTCGGGGCTAAGTTTCGGAAACTGTCGATGGCTTTTTTAAGGATGCGGTTGATGCGGACTTTCATGACTTTTTCCAAAGTCGGAACATCCATGGCGGTGATGACGGCTTTGGAATAAGCGACGATCCCGCGCAGTTTGTTGCGTTCGGATTTCTTGACCAAAGTGATGGCCAACCCGACTTTTTTGGCCCGGCCGGTTCGGCCGACCCGATGCACGTAATATTCTTCGTCCGTCGGAACGTCATAGTTGAAGACCACGTCCACGTCATCGATGTCCAACCCGCGGGCCGCGACGTCGGAAGCGACCAAAATGGCGATCGAACCCTCTTTGAAGCGTTTCATGACCCGGTCCCGCTGCTCCTGCTTCATGTCCCCGTGCAAAGATTCCACCAGGAATCCCCGTTGCAGAAGTTGGCTGGAAACTTCATCGACCATTTTCTTGGTATTGCAAAAAATCATCGACAGTTTGTAATCATTGAGGTCAATGATCCGGGCAATGACTTCGATTTTGTCTTCTTCGCCCAAAACGATGTACTTCTGTTCCAACGTGGAAACGGTCAGTTCGCCGGTTTGGATCCGGACGATTTTCGGATCTTTCAAAT
>CAYQUB010000126.1:0-4290 GCA_964420625.1 uncultured Bacteroidales bacterium
TTTCCCAAGGTCAACCGCCGGGTGGAAAGGATCGGAAAAGGACTTTTCGGTTTCATATTTCATTCCTCCGCATCAAGGGCCGCAGAAGCCGAACGGCCCGGAAAAACTTTTGTTTTCTATGATTAAACTTGGAAAAACCCGATTAAAAAAAGCTAAAAAATTATCCAAAATTAGGGTATTGACAAACGAAAAATAAGATATATAATAGCATTGGAGTCGCTTTTTAAGAGACAAAGAAGGAGGCGAATTCTATGGCAAAAGAAGTAAAACCAGTTGCAAAACCAGTTGCACCAGCTGCAAAACCAGCACCAGCACCAGCTCCTAAGAAAAAATAATTAGGGTCGCTTTTCATCTGCTATTGTAGAATCTTGTCTTGTACAATCGAGGAATGTTCACGCCCATCAGCGGCCGAACATCCCTTTTTTTATCCGGTTTTTTCAAGCAAATGCGTAGTCAAAATCGCCGACCATGATTCCAAAGTTGAATACAGCTGACCATCGGCCAATTGACTGATGGCTACAAACCCGCCTTCCATTTTTCCGGTCTCCCGGATCCGAACGTCTTCTTTGGTATCAAGGCGATAAACCAATCCCAGATGGACCAAACTGACATCGGCGCGGTCATCGATCAGCGTCCCCAGGAACTTGGGTTCCGAATGGTTGAAATCTTCCAGTTCTTCTTTCAGTTCCCGGTTCATTCCGTTTTTAACGATTTGTTCAAGAGCTCCGTCACCGTTGTTCAAGTGGCCGCCGACGCCGATCGAGCGTTTTTCATGCAATCGGGCCTCGCTTTGTTTTTTGGTTCTTTTGGTCAGAAACACTTCATGGCCCCGAAAGACGACCATGTACGGGATGATTTGCAAATAATCATAATTCGTTTCGGCACTGGCCCTTTTCATGAACTGGCCATGGAAATTGATGAAGTTAGTGATTTCTTCTTCGCTCACCTTATTGAAACCAGTTTGAAAAAAACCGGCCTTAGAAAATTCTTTCTTGTTGATCACCAAAACCTTCTCTTCCATATTGAATCTCCCAAACTAAAATTTCTTTTCTTAATTCTATCACCATTTTTTTATTTTTGCACGAAATAAAAAATGCCCCCGATCCAAGGTTGGGAGCAATATCATCAATTGGTGGTTGAGGGCTTTTTGGACATGGATTTGAAAACGAGCAAAAACGGAATGAGAACCAAAAGCCCCACCAGTCCGGCCATCCAGAATATTCCCGTATTCGGAACCAAAACCGTTTCTCCGAATTCATTCAAGAACGTGACCGTGGATTTGCGAATCGACCACTCGCCCAAAGTCGGTCCGATGACCATCGGGATCAGCACCACGAAAAACAATCTCACGCCCTGAAACAAGCCGACGCTGTTTTTGGGGGTCTCGTCGCGAATCTTGGCGGACAAAACCGTAATCAAAAGAATGTCTCCGGTCAGAAGGACGGTTCCGATGGCCATCAAAACAAAATAGTTGCGGGTCAAGGCCAACAAAAACAAACTGATCACATACATTAGAAATCCAGCCAACCCAAAGCGGGTTTTGCCTTTGCGATCGACGATCCTCCCCAAAACGATTCCTAAAACCGATGATGCAATGATCATCACCGCCAACATCAGACCGTACTCGATCATTCCATAACCAAGATTATGTTCGAAGTAGATCAAAATATAAGTCATGAAAACTTGGAAAGAAATCGAGAACAGGCATTGGCCCAGAAAAGTCAAATATAGTTTATGGTTGGCTTTCACCGTTGACGGGCGAAATCCGTAGATTACTTTCTGAAAATAACTGGTTTGATCCTTCACCGGGTGCGCTTCTTCTTTGATCAGAAACATCCCCCCGACTCCGCAGAGGATCACCATGAGACCGATGATCCCAAAGAAAACGCCGTAGCCCAAAAGGTCAATGGCGACCGCGCCAAGACCGGTTATGAGAAGCATCGCCAAAAGCGGGAGCGCTCCCAAAACGCCTTCCACGCTCCCCCGATTGGTTTCATCGGTGGTTTCGGTGATCCAGGCATTGAAAGCCGCATCATTGGCGGTCGATCCGAAGAAAGTCATGATGCAATCCAAAATGATGACCAGACTCACCCCGACGGAAATGATGGTTGCTGGGGAAGAACTTGGTAAAAGGCTTTCCAGCGTTTCTTTGGAAACGAAAGCAAAAGACAAAGTCACGATTCCCCAAACAATGTATCCGATGGAAATGAACAGTTTTCTTTTTTTAAGTTTATCCGACCAAGCTCCCATGAAAATGGTGGTGACGGTGGCGACGATCCCGCTCAAAGCCACCATGTTGCGGATGTCTTTGGTCGTTCCGCCGATTTCTTTGAACAAGAAGGTATTAAAATAAAAATTCTCGACCATCCAAGCCAACTGGCCAACTAATCCCAAGATGATAATGGCCAGCCAAACTTGGCGGTCGAGTTTGGTCCGTTCGTTCATCGTTTCTCCTTTAAGTAGTCCCGATTATTCTCCAGATCCAACAAACGGGCTTTCATGTCCAACCCGCCGTAAAACCCGGTCAGTTTTCCTTTTTGACCAATGACCCGGTGGCAAGGAACCACGATCATGAGATGGTTGTTCCGGCACGCCATTCCCACGGCCTGGTAACCTTTGGTATTTAACTGATGACCGATTTCGCCGTAAGTCATGGTTTTTCCGTAAGGAATTCCCAGCATGATCCTCCAAACGCTTTTTTGAAATTCGGTTCCGCGCAGTTCAATCGGCAAGTCAAAAACTTTCCGTTTTCCCGCGAAGTATTCATCGAATTGTTTTTTGGTTTCTTTAAGCAGCGGCGTTTCTTTGGTTTCTTTTTCGGTCAGCTGCCGTTCTTCGCAACCGAGAGAAATGATTTTTCCGTTTTGTTCTTCGGTCCAGATTTTTCCGATCGGAAATTCATAAAGATATTTAGGCATTCTCTCGTTCCTCCCTGACTAAGATTTAGGAGAATAAATGACGCATTGGTTTCGTCCGCTATTTTTCATCTGATACAGCACTTGGTCCGCCATCGCGAAAAGATCGGTCCAACCAGACAGATTCTCCAAGTTGGCGGTCGCGATGCCGCAGGACACGGTCAGAAAACGGGAAACGCTTTGATTCCCGGCCGAAATCGAAAGTTCGCCGACGCTTCGGTACAAACTGTCCGTGAGGTCTTTGATCTTCTTTTCATCCGCATCGGCCAGCAGCACCACAAACTCATCGCCGCCGATGCGGGCGATCCGGGCTTTTTCCCCAATGAAAACATAATTGATGGCCTTGGCGATCCGAACCAAACATTCATCGCCGACCAAATGTCCGAAAGCATCATTATAATCTTTGAAGAAATCAATGTCCATGGCAAAGGCCGTGATCGTCTCGATCGGCGGTTTCTCATTTTTAAATTCCGAAAAAAACCGATCCAATCCGTAACGGTTCAAAACCCCGGTCAGCGGGTCGGTGACGGACATGGTCTCCAACTGATCCCGGGCCGCTTCCAGTTTCTTTTCCGCGTCCAACAGCCGAAAATAAGTTTTGTGAAAAGCCATGGACATGACAATCGCGAAAAATTCATAAATCAAGACGGTGTAGAAGGCCTCTTTAAAAGTCAGAAGGTCCAAAGCCATGACGCCGATGGTCAAAAGATTGGGAATGTTTAAAAACAGGATGATCTCCCAAAAATTGAAGATCGGAACCGCGGCCAAAATAAGGTAAAAGGCGAAGAGCGAGGCCATGGATCCCGAACTGTAAGCATCCATCAGATATAGGACGGTCATGATCGAAGTCACCAAAAACCAGTAAGCCCAATAAGTGATCCGCAAAGTCCAAATCGAAACAAAACGGCGATTGGCCAGGGAATGAGAAAGCAGGATCCCAACGATGCCGATGGCGATCAGAGCCAAATAAGCCGCATGGAAATATCCCATCGGCAAGGCCCGGGAAACGTTAAGGGCCCCGAAGGCAAATACCACCAGAATCCCAATGATCAGGACGATCGAAGCCGGAATTAGCCGGCTGACGTTGATCATGGCCAAATGATAATTGGTGTCTTGGGAATTATATTCCGGTTTACGGTGTTTTTTATCAAAAAGTGAATTGCTGACCCATTTTTTTAGGTTAGCCAAAAATGAAAAGGCCATTTTGATAATGCTCCTTGAGATGGTGAATTTTAGTTTTGTTTTATTATATCACAAAACCCCAAAAAATCCATACCTTTTGGAAACTTTGAAATAATCGCTTGGATTCAATCGGAATTATTCCCGACTTTTGCAGTTGTTAAAAACTAGAAAAGGTAAAATTGAAAGTATCGGC